>JBAQWL010000111.1:0-3665 GCA_049298895.1 Gallionella sp. | reverse complement strand
AAAACAGCCCCCTAATGCCGCTCATTGCTAGGAAGATAGCGCCTGACAGCATTGTATATACAGATTGTTATCGAAGTTATAACGCGTTGGACGTGAGCGATTTTCACCATGAACGGATTAATCACTCAGCGCTATTTGCAAGAGGCAAGAACCACATCAATGGCATTGAGAACTTTTGGAACCAGGCCAAGCGTGGGTTAAGAAAGTACAACGGTATTCCTAAAGAATCATTCCCGCTGTTCCTCAAGGAGTGTGAGTTTAGATTTAATTATGGAACGCCAAAACAACAACTGAAAATACTAAAGGAGTGGGCTGATATTTAGTGCTAATCTACTTCAGCCCCTAAATCATTTATAAAATTATCGGCAGTACCTGCCTAGGGCGGGTATAATACCCAGCAACCCTGCGCCAAACCAATCAGCGTAGCGGTCTCTATAACCCACCCCCGATCTTCTTCGATCACTTATTCGTCTGCCTTGATTGGTGCGTCTCATATTGAGCGGTAGGCCGTCGCAGGAGCCTAGCTTTGCAAAACAATGAAATGACCTTCGCTAGTTTGAATCTAGCAGAACCCTTGATGCGCGCCATTGCCGATGCAGGATACACGACACCCACTCCGGTGCAGGCACAGTCTATTCCGCTGGTTTTGGCGGGCGGTGATCTGCTGGCCGGTGCGCAGACCGGCACAGGAAAGACCGCTGGCTTCACGTTGCCGATCTTGCAACTACTCTCCGCAAAACCCGCTGCGAATCAACGCCCCGGCCGACCACGCTGCCTGATTCTCGTCCCGACGCGCGAGCTTGCCGCACAGGTGGAAGAGTCGGTGCAGACCTATGGCAAATATCTGCCGCTGAAATCGATGGTGATGTTTGGCGGGGTCAATATCAATCCGCAGATGAAAGCCTTGCGCGGACAAGTAGACATCCTCGTGGCCACGCCCGGCCGTCTGCTAGATCACGTCGGGCAAAAGACGCTGGATCTTTCCGCTGTCGAAATCCTGGTGCTGGATGAAGCTGACCGCATGCTGGACATGGGCTTCATCCGCGACATCAGAAAAATCCTCGCACTGTTGCCCAAGCAGCGCCAGAACCTGTTGTTCTCGGCAACTTTCTCCGACGAAATCAAAACCCTCGCAGATGGCCTGTTGCACAATCCCGGTTATGTCGAAGTAGCGCGCCGCAATTCCACTGTGGAACTGATAACACAAAGTGCCCATCTTGTACCGCAACGCCTCAAAAGCCATTTGCTCGCGCATCTGATCAAGCAAAACGACTGGAAGCAGGTGCTGGTATTCACCCGCACCAAACACGGCGCGAACCGGCTGACTGAAAAACTGATCGCGGACGGCATACCCGCCGCCGCGATACACGGTAACAAAAGCCAGCCGGCACGCACCAAGGCGTTGGCGCAATTCAAGGACGGCTCGATGCCGGTGTTGGTCGCCACCGACATCGCCGCGCGCGGACTGGACATCGATCAATTGCCGCATGTGGTGAACTTTGAATTGCCGAACGTACCGGAAGATTATGTGCATCGCATCGGTCGAACCGGACGCGCGGGCAGTAGTGGCGCAGCGATCTCACTGGTGGACAAGGAAGAATCTCAGTTTCTCAGGGACATCGAGCGATTGATCAAACGCGAGATTCCAGTAGTTGCGGTAGACAGCTTTGTGCCGCCCGCTCATCTTCCCGCCGAAGCCCCGCGCCCGCCACGCCAAGCGCAGGGACAAAGACGAAATAACGGGCCACGTACCGCAGGAGCAGGCAATCGCCATCAGCCGCCGCGTGAGGGTCAAGGTCAAAAACAAAAGTCACGCAACCCGCAACAACGCGAACAACAGCCCCGCAATCCACAACAGCGTGAACAGCAACCGCGTAATGGACAACGATCCGCCAAGCCGCGTCAACCGCAACAACCGCCAGCTGGAGAACAGCATCTTTCTGAAGCCGCACGCCATCAATCCATGCCGCAGCCCGCTTTGTTCTCACCAAAACCTGCTGTGCGCCGGAGCCGTTGACCGGCGACTTATCTGGCGTTGTTTGTCAGTTTAGTCGATCGGCCATGCAAAGCTGAATTCAGGTCAAGAGCGGCGCAAAATTGCCAGGTACCGTTTATCCGCCCCGGTTATCGTCGCCTACGGAAATAAACCCGTGTTTTCCCTTTCACTGTCAAGGTTAGCTTGCCACCGGAAAGCTGGTAAGGAAATACCCGGTTGTTGCCTTTTCTGCTGAGCTGTATCAAGCCGCCGTTTCCAACAGCGTAATAGTATCTTTTACCTTCGTAATTTACCGTGCCGTTTGCCTTGAACGTGATCGCTCCCTCCGCGCTATACCATGTACCTGTGAGCGGTTTCGACGGTTTATTGATTGCCACACCGGATCGTTCGGCTGCATGGCTGCTGCCGCTTAAACCCGTAAGGCAGAGTATTACAATCAGCAATAATTGGTGCAACGGCGAAAAAGACAAAGACATGGTGGCCTCACTGGCGTGTGTATTAGCGCTCACGTTAAAAGTCGTAGTATTGTTTGTCAACCTGATTGTTTAAGGTTCTTCAAATCGCCATTTCCCCGACTCCAACCCGTCCAGCGACCACTTGCCAATACGATAGCGGATCAAGCGTAGTGTGGGCAATCCCACTGCTGCGGTCATGCGCCTCACTTGGCGATTCTTGCCTTCTCGTATAGTCAGTTCCAGCCAGCTGGTGGGAATATTTTTTCGCGCGCGTATTGGCGGATTGCGCGGCCATAAGTCGACAGGTTCCTCCATAAGGCGCACTTCAGCAGCTTGCGAAGTGATGTCAAACAGCTTCACGCCCAATCTCAATTTTTTCAGCGCAATCTGATCCGGTACGCCTTCCACCTGCACCCAGTAAGTCTTGGGCAATTTATGTTTCGGGTCAGTGATGCGGTGTTGTAACTGCCCGTCGTTGGTCAGCACCAACAGCCCTTCGCTGTCTGTATCCAGCCGCCCAGCGGGATAATAGTCAGGAAGCACGATATAATCAGCCAACGTCGGATGTCGGTCATCGCGACTGAATTGGCAGATCACGCCAACCGGTTTGTTGAACAGCAAGATGCGCCCCATACCTGCCTCTTTTAGCTTGAGCGGCGATATTACCCCAAACATTTATTATTTTTTCGGAGAGTCCAAATATGTACCAACACATCAAAGTGCCCTCCAACGGCAGCAAGATCACCGTCAACCATGATGGCTCGCTGAACGTGCCTGACTACCCCATCATCCCATTCATCGAAGGTGACGGCACCGGCGTGGACATCACACCGCCGATGCGCCGCGTGGTGGACGCCGCCGTTGCCAAGGCCTATGGCGGCAAGCGGCAGATCGCCTGGATGGAAGTGTATGCAGGCGAAAAGGCCGTCAAAGTCTATGGCGAAGGTACCTGGATGCCTGACGAAACAGTGCAAGCCGTGCGCGAGTACGTGGTATCGATCAAAGGTCCGCTGACCACCCCGACTTCCGGGGGAATCCGTTCCTTGAACGTAGCGTTGCGCCAGATACTAGACCTGTACATCTGTTTGCGGCCGGTGCGCTGGTTTACCGGGGTACCCAGCCCGGTAAAAGAGCCGCACAAGGTAGACATGGTTATTTTCCGTGAGAACACTGAAGACATCTATGCGGGTATTGAGTGGGAAGCTGGTTCACCC
>JBAQWL010000110.1:0-11078 GCA_049298895.1 Gallionella sp. | reverse complement strand
ATAAAATCATTTGCGCCATGCTTCAGAAACTGCGCGGAGATATTTCCTCCATCCACACCCGATATGCCGATGATGGCTAATTTATCCTTGCCCATCCTTTTGCGCGCCTCCAGAACGAATGAGAAGCCATCAATCTTGGGCATGTTGTAATCCACAATAACTAATTTGATGTCCGAATGTTGATCGATCATTTCGATCGCTTCCAATCCGTCCCCTGCAATGAGTACATTCAGGCGCTGAACACTCAACATGTGTTTGAGTACATCGCGTGCGCTTGGTGAGTCATCTGCAATCAACACCTTTATTTTGATGTTATTATACAATCGTCCAACCAGATCAACGATGTAATCGTATGAATTGATTCCCTCCTTGAGCACGTAATCAACGATTCCTTTTTTGACTACCATGTCGCGCAATTCTTTGCTAAAAGTCCCAGTTATAGCAATGACTGGCACATCATATTTTTTGATCAAGTCCACCACCTCACCATTAGGCGCGTCAGGCAGATTCAAATCGCACACAGCAGCGATAAATCGGGAGCCGTGAGTTTGAAGCAGTTGTTTTGCTTCAAGTAAACTTGCGGCAACATATACATCGCATCCCCATGCTTCGTGCAGCATGGCTTCCATCATTTGTGACAAGGATTTTTGATCCTCAATCAGCAATACAGGGTGTTTAATTTGGAACGTTTGTGGCGGGTGAATGACACGTCCACCAACCCTGAATTTAGAGGTTTTCATGCCCTTCATATGCCTTGTTTTATTAGATTAAAACGGGAAGCAGAAAATAAATATGCTACACATGGTACTTGTATTCTTTGCTATACAAAAGTTGTTTCACTACCAGCGGCTTTCGAACTGGTAAGGCAGTGTAGCGTATCCCAACCGAGCAGTTTTAACTAAGTGGCAGTTTCTCCCATTTATTCTCTATACAGGCAATACATGATGCGGGCATCATCCAGAAATTTTACTTTAAAAAACACTTGTAACTTATTGCATAAGCTTTATTTTTGTGTGCTCTTATAGTGGATATTATGGCGTTCGAAGTTGGATCAAATTGGCGCACTTGGCGTAGCGCCCATATAAATTTTCCGTTGTGGTGAACTTATCGAATAGCAGGGTGTTGGCATTTGTTGCCGCTTCAGCTTATCTATTACAATGCACTGGCGTTTTTTCGCTGCTTCACCCTCCTTAATCAAGCTATGTATATCAGATTCCACTTTCTAATATTCCTCGGTTCGCTGTTAATGGGCAGCTGGCCCGCCTTGCTCCATGCTGACCAACCTGAGCAAATGCCGCCTGAACAGGCTACTTCAAGCTTTCTGTTGGTTGCCAGCCAACAAATGCCCGATCCGAGATTTCAAAAAACAGTGCTGCTGGTAACACTGCATGGCAATACTGCGCCCATCGGTGTCATCCTCAATAGTCCGCAAGACATTACACTTGACAAGATGTTTCCCGCCTATCCCACAGCCAAGGAGCTCAGCCTGTTTTATGGTGGGCCTGTAAATCCCGATCAAGTCTTCTATCTGGTTCGTGGCGGGGATGTCACGGAAGGAGCACTCGCAATCTCTAAAAACGTCTATCTTGCCTTTGATATGTCCCTGCTGGGCGAATTGCTGAGTGGAAAGCGACAATACTCAGATTTACGTGTGATGCATGGCATGGCTTCTTGGGCACCCGGTCAGCTTGAATACGAAATCAAGCAAGGCGGCTGGTATGTCATGCCGTTCGATCATGCTGTCATATTTGATCACTCACCAGCTGAAATGTGGCAGGAAATGTACCACCGTGCCAACCGTGTTACGCTGTAATGAAGAACGACGGATACCCTTAACCTAAATCTCGCCATTGATATCAAAAACAACTATCTGAAAAAGCTCGCATCCCAAAGGCGATACTCGCCTTTCGCACCAACATCGAAAATTATCAGCGCTGCTTCATCTGCGACTCAAACTGCGCTATCGGTACCGGTTTCCCGAACAGATAGCCTTGGTAGTGAGTGCAGCTCATGTCCAACAGGAGTTGTCGATGTTCTTCTGTCTCGACCCCTTCGGCGATGACATCCAAATTCAAGTTTTTTGCCATGGCAATGATGGTGCGCACAATCGCTTTATCGTTGCGTGGCTATATCACGCACGAACGACTGGTCGATCTTGAGCTGATCGAGCGGCAGCCGTTTGAGGTATTGCAAGGATGAATAGTCGATACCGAAGTCATCCAATGAAAACTGGACACCGATTTTGTTCAATACGCTCATGGTCGCAATGACACCTTCGATATCCTCCAACAACAAACTTTCGGTGAGCTCCAGGTTGAGCAACCCAGGGGGATAGCATGATGTTGCACGACCGACCAGCCAAGCACCGAAGATCTGCACCCATACTGTCGAGTTGTCGAGCATGGGTGCAGAGCGCTCCGTTGTATTCATCGATGAGCCGTTTCCGACAATCCCGGTGGCGCTCTTTTCGGGGCCGGTCATGCCGGATGAACAGCAGGACTACTTCTTGGTGCCGTTTACCGCTGCCTTGAGAGTAGCCCCAGCCTTGAATGCTGGTGCCTTGGAAGCCTTGATCTTGAGGGCTGCGCCGGTCTGAGGGTTGCGACCATTGCGTGCAGCACGTTTGCGTACTTCAAATGTGCCGAAGCCAACCAGCGCAACGTTGTCGCCCTTCTTCAGTGTGGCGGTAATGATGTCGATCAGTGCTGCAATACTGCGGTCTGCGTCAGCCTTGGTGCTGCCTGTCTTAGTTGCCAGTGCGTCGATCAGTTCTTTGCGGTTCATGTGGTTTATCCCTTGTAGTATGGTTACTGCACTATGCAGTGTCTAAAGCTTAACACTAAAATTTAAAGCTTAACACTAAAAGTAGTGGCTATCGGACATTTACGCCTGCCAAACCCCAAACCCAGCAATCCGCAAATCAATTCCCACCTCTACTTCCATGTCGCACGCCTCTTCTTAGGGCATCGGGTTAAATGCTTTGTAGAGGTCGGGCAATAAACTCAATCCGTAATCCTTTACATACCTGTTGGACTGTATAACCTGCCTTATGTTTGTCGAATCGCAGGTCAGGGTCTAATCCAGTCATGTCCACGTATACGCACGGTTTGTCGTATACGCACGGTTTGTCATGTCCACGTATACGCACGGTTTGCCCGTGGCGTAATCGGGGTTGCATCTTTTGAACTTGCCTTCGTACAGCACGTTCTTGGACAATTCGATTACATAGGCATGGTAGTGGTGGCATAGTCATGTACCTGTCTCCTCGCGCCGGACAATCCGCGCCCTGCCTGTAATGCTCTGTTGCCGAGTGAGCTCCAAGCAAAGTTGCAGGTTGAGGTCAGCGAAAGTGAAATCATAGACCAAAAGCCCTGTGTCCGCCTTCCGCATCTTGCGAGTGTGGTGGACGTGAGTAAACTGCGGCTCTTTAAGCGGCTTTGTTGCGCCAGGAGTGAAGAAGTCGGCGTCAAGAGTTGGATCTCCACTTTGGTCGATGTCGGACCAGTCGATTCGGAGACCGACTTCGTATTTACCGTGCGAGAACCTCTCTACAAAGTGACAGCAACTCTTCGCTCTCGTCGTCAGAGCGAGTTCTTTGTTGGAGGCGACGTTTACGAGCCTCGCTACGACGATGTTCTTGGGAATTCCAGTGCCTTGCATGACGTACTCGAGTGCGATGTGGCCTAACAGTTATTCATATGACAGATATGTCCGGACATGTTTTGATAATACGGACACGGAATTTTCCCTCTAACTTGTTGATGAAATGCAGGTTATACAATTGACTTGCTGCTTACAAGGCTAATCATATGGACAGCACCCAAACGTTTCAGCGTTCAAGGTAGCGGTTAATCAACCCGTTCGTCGAAGCATCATGCCTGCTCGCTGTAGCCGCATCATGCAATTCCGGCAATATCTTTCCCGCCAGTTGTTTGCCCAGTTCCACGCCCCATTGGTCGAAGGGGTTGATGTTCCACACCACGCTTTGCACGAACACCTTGTGCTCGTACAGCGCGATCAGCATGCCCAGCGTGTGCGGGTCGAGCTTGTCGAACAATATTGTGTTGGTCGGTTTGTTGCCGGGAAACACCTTGTGCGGCAGCAGGGCTTCCAGCGCCTCGCCATGCAAGCCTTGCGCTTCCAGTTCGGCGCGCGCTTCTTCAGCGGTCTTGCCGAGCATTAACGCTTCGGTCTGTGCAAAACAATTCGCCAGCAGGATGGCGTGATGTTCGCCGAGCGGATTGTGGCTGTGCAGCGGGGCCAGGAAATCCGCCGAGATCATGCGCGTGCCCTGGTGGATGAGCTGGTAGAAGGCGTGCTGGCCGTTGGTGCCGGGTTCGCCCCACACCACCATGCCGGTATCGTAATCCACCGGATTGCCGTCGCGATCCACGCGCTTGCCGTTGCTCTCCATATCCAGTTGTTGCAGATAGGCGGGGAAGCGGTGCAGGTATTGGTCGTAGGGGAACACGGCATTCGAGCCGGCCCCGAAGAAGTTGCCGTACCAGATGCCGAGCATGCCCATCAGCACCGGGATGTTCTTGTCCAAAGGCGCGCTGCGAAAGTGTTCATCCATCGCGCTGGCACCGCCCAACAACTCCTCGAATTTATCTATACCCACGTACAGCGCGATCGGCAAACCGATGGCCGACCATACAGAATAACGACCGCCGACCCAATCCCAGAACTCGAACACGTTGTGCGGATTGATGCCGAATTTGGATGTGGCTTCGAGGTTGGTGGAGACAGCGGCGAAATGTTGTGCCACGGCTTGCTCATCGCCTAATTTTTCGACCAGCCAGGCACGAGCCGAACGCGCATTGGTGATGGTCTCAAGGGTGGTAAAGGTCTTGGAGCTGATGATGAACAGTGTGGTTTCGGCATCCAGTTTTTTCAAGGTCTCGGTGAGATGCGTGCTGTCGATGTTGGAAACGAAATGCGCGCGAAGATTCGGTCTGGAATACGGTTTGAGGGCTTCGCATACCATCAGCGGGCCGAGGTCTGAACCACCGATGCCGATGTTGACGATGTCGCGGATAGGCTTGCCGGTGTGTCCGGTATGTTTGCCGCTACGCACAGCTTCGGAGAAGCGGCGCATCAACCCCATCACACGTCGGACATCCGGCATGACGCTTTTTCCGTCAACATAAACGGGTTGGTCGGAACGGTTGCGCAAGGCGGTGTGCAACGCGGCGCGCTGCTCGGTGGAGTTGATCTTTTCGCCACCGAACATGCGCTCGATGTTGGTGGGCAGATCGGCCTGATTGGCGAGGGCGATCAGCAGTTTTATCGTTTCTTCGTTGATGCGGTTCTTGGAGTAATCGAAAAACAAGCTGCCGAGTTGCACCGAGAATCTATCGAAGCGCTTCGGATCTTCCTGAAACATCCGGCGCATGTGTACCGGTTCAATAGCGGCGTAATGCGTGCGGAGAGCTTGCCAGGCGGTAGATTGGATAAGTTTCGACATTATGATTGGTTCAAATCAACGACTGATAACTTTTCATGACTGCTTAATACATCACAGAAGCCGGATGATATAGGCAACAGCGCACCCCTACGTCTCAGCGTCCGGTATCAGAATAACACCTGCCAATGGCGGTAATGCAATTTCGGCGGAGTAGGGTAGCCCCATCCAGGGAATCGCTTGCGCAATAATTACACCGGCATTACCCACGTTACTGCCCGCGTAATGTCGTGAATCGCTATTCAGCACTTCACGATATTGGGTTTGCATCGGCAAACCAATACGATAGCGGTTACGTGGCACGGGAGTCAAATTCAGAGTGGCAATCGCAAAGGAACGATCCCGAGCACGGCGCTGATAGGACAGCACGGATTTTTCTGCATCATTGCAATCGATCCAGGAAAATCCATCGTGCTGAAAATCAAGATCGTGTAGTGCTGACAGTTTACGATACAACAGATTGAGATCGTGGATCAGATTCTGCATGCCGCGATGGTATTCTTGGCCAAGTTGCCACCATTCCAGTTCCCACTTGGATTGCCACTCACGCCCCTGCGCGATTTCGTTACCCATAAAGTTCAGCTTCTTGCCCGGACTGGTCATCTGATAGGTCAGCAGCAGGCGCAGGTTGGCAAATTTTTGCCAGGTATCGCCGGGCATCTTGGACAACAGCGAACCCTTGCCGTGCACCACTTCATCATGCGAGAACGGAAGCACGAAGTTTTCGGTATAGGCATAAAGCTGGCCGAAAGTAAGCTGGTTGTGGTGGTAACGACGATGCACCGGTTCGTGATGGAAATAGCTCAGCGTGTCGTTCATCCAGCCCATGTTCCATTTAATCGAGAATCCCAATCCGCCCAGATAGACGGGGCGCGACACGCCGGGCCAAGCGGTAGATTCTTCAGCCATAGTCAGCGCACCGGGGAACTCCTCATGCACCATGATGTTCATCTCGCGCAAAAAATCTACCGCCTCAAGATTTTCACGCCCGCCATATTTGTTGGGTATCCATTCACCCTGCTTGCGTGAATAATCAAGGTAAAGCATCGAGGCGACCGCGTCCACTCGTAATCCGTCGAAGTGAAACTCGGACAACCAGAAGTGCGCGCTGGACATCAAGAAACTCTTTACCTCGTTACGCCCGAAGTTGAATATGTGCGTGCCCCAATCCTGGTGGAAGCCAAGTCGTGGATCAGCGTGTTCATATAGTGCCGTGCCGTCAAAATTTGACAGCGCCCAACTGTCCTGCGGAAAGTGTGCCGGCACCCAGTCGAGGATCACGCCGATACCAGCCTGATGGCAAGTATCCACGAGGTGACGCAATTCGTCCGGCGAACCAAACCGGCTGGTCGGCGCAAAATAGCCTGTCGTCTGATAGCCCCAGGATTCATCCAGCGGGTGCTCTGAAACAGGCATCAGTTCAATGTGGGTGTAGCCCATTCCTTTGACGTAGGGAACCAAATCAGTGGCCAATTCGCGATAGGAGTAGAAGCGGCCATCTGGGTGGCGCTTCCATGAACCAGGATGAATTTCATAGATATTGATTGCGCCGTGCAGCCAGTCCCATGTTCCGCGCTGCTTAATCCACTCGGCATCCTGCCACTGGTGCTCATTGGCAGGGGAAGCTAACGCCGCAGTACCCGGACGCAACTCATAACCTTGCGCATATGGATCAGTCTTGGTCAGTAGTTGCCCGGTAGCTCGGTTGCGGATTTCATAACGGTACAGCGCATGCTGCTTAATTTCGGGAATGAATAATTCCCATACTCCGCTGGAACCATGGGAGCGCATCGGATGCACTCGGCCATCCCAGTTGTTGAATTCGCCTACTACACTGATACGCTCTGCATTCGGCGCCCACACGGCAAAGCGCACACCTTGGACACCGCTGACCTCGACGGCATGCGAACCCAGCATGCGATAACCCTGGCGTAACTTGCCTTCGCTGAACAAGTATAAATCTTGATTGGAAAGATGAGGTGGAAATTGATAAGGATCGAAGATTTCGTGCGACGTGTTGCCGTAGTGCACACGCAAACGGTAAGGACGGACAGGTTCTTTATTGCCCCGCCATTCGAATACGCCAGTCGGGTGGACACGAATAAGCTTCGCAGCTTGGTTATTGTTCAGCAGATCGACATTCGATGCATTCGGTTTATACACCCTGACGACCCATTCAGATCCTTCACGATGTGGACCCAACAGAGCAAAAGGGTCGTAGAGACGGGCTTGCAGCAACGACTCCAGTAACTTATTCACCCTGTACACCCCATTATTCTTGTCTTAGGGGGTGATTGTAAACGATAATGGTCGTCTTAAAGTAAGGTGGTGGGCAGTTAAGGAGATGAGAGGCATTATGGCGGCTGAATTGAATTACCTTCAAAAAAAATATCATGTCGCCGAGGGTGATCCCGCACCGCGCTTTGTCAGCCGCATTACCAAAAATACCTATGCGATGGTGCTGGCTGGAGGGCGTGGCAGCCGCCTGCACCAACTCACTGATTGGCGCGCCAAGCCAGCGGTTCCATTTGGTGGCAAGTTTCGCATCATTGATTTCGTGTTGTCCAATTGTGTAAATTCTGGAATACGTCGTATTGGCGTCGCCACACAATACAAATCCCATAGTTTGATTCAACACATCCAACGCGGCTGGTCCTTCTTGAATGGCCAATTTGGCGAATTCGTTGATTTGCTACCCGCGCAACAGCGGGTTGATGAAGTGCACTGGTACCAGGGTACCGCCGACGCGGTATACCAAAACCTTGACATCCTGCGCGAAGTTAATCCCGACTTTGTGTTGATACTGGCGGGCGACCATGTATATAAAATGGACTATGGCAAGCTACTGGCTTACCACGTTGAGTGCAAAGCGGACATGACGATTGCTTGCCTGGAGGTACCCAATGCCGATGCAACGGCATTTGGCGTGATGAGCGTGGACGATAATTTTCGTGTTGTTGAGTTTGCCGAGAAGCCTGCCCAACCAGCCTCCATACCGGGCAAGCCCGGCATATCATTGGCCAGCATGGGCATCTATGTATTCAATACCAAGTTTCTTTTCGAGCAATTAATCCGCGATGCCGATGACAAGCAATCCAGTCACGATTTTGGCAAGGATCTGATCCCCCGCATGGTAGGGAAGTATCGTGTATTCGCACAAAGTTTTGAGCAAAGCTGCGTAGGCTGTGGAAATGATAAAGCTCCGTATTGGCGCGATGTGGGAACTATCGATGCCTACTGGGAGGCTAACATGGAGATGACCAAGGTCATTCCCGATTTGAATATGTATGATCAAGAGTGGCCGATCTGGACGCATCAGGAACAATTGCCTCCGGCCAAGTTTGTATTCGACGATGATGATCGCCGCGGTATGGCAATCGATTCGCTGGTTTCTGGGGGCTGCATCATCAGCGGTTCGGTTGTGCGTCGCTCGCTGCTGTTTTCCGATGTACGTGTGAGCACTCATTGCAACATCGAGGATTCAGTTTTGTTGCCGAATGTCAATATAGGGAGCCATGTTACGCTGAAGCGGGTCATCGTCGATAAGAGCTGCCATATCCCGGAAGGGCTGGTGGTTGGGGAAAATCCGGAAGAAGATCGCAAGCGCTTCCATGTCAGTTCGAACGGTGTGACACTGATCACCCCAGACATGTTGGGTCAAAAAGTACATCGTATCCGCTGATTTTAATTCCCCAGCAACACGGCAGCTGATTCCCTAAATATATGAAAAAATCCGTTGATTTGGTCTTTCTCTGGCACATGCACCAGCCGGATTACCGCGATTATTCCAGCGGTGATTTCGTGCTGCCGTGGACCTATTTGCACGCCATCAAGGACTATACCGACATGGCTTATCACCTTGAGCGACATCCTAAAGTGCGTGCCGTGGTGAATTTCGTGCCGATCTTGCTAGACCAACTGGAAGATTACACGGATCAGTTTGCCACAGGACGGTTGCGTGACCCCTTGTTGCGTCTGCTGGTACATGAAGATTCCTGTGATCTTTCCCCAACCCAGCGGCAATTGGCACTGGATGCCTGTTTTCGCAGCAATCACACCAAAATGATCTCGCCTTATCCGGCCTACAAACGACTGCTGGAATTGTTCACTCGTTTGCAAACCGATGGTGAAATCGCGCTGTCCTATTTGTCCGGTCAGTATGTGGCCGACCTGCTGACTTGGTATCACTTGGCCTGGTGCGGCGAAAGTATCCGCCGCGACCACGCGCTGGTGGCGCGCTTGATGAGCAAGGCTGAAGGCTTCAGCTATGAAGACCGCAAACAATTGCTGGGCCTCATCGGTGAATTGATCGCCGGCATCATTCCGCGTTATCGCAAGCTGGCCGAAGCCGGACAAATCGAAATATCCGCTACGCCGCATTACCACCCGCTCGCACCCTTGCTGATCGATTTTGCCAGCGCCAAAGAAGCGATGCCGGACACCCCGTTGCCGGAATCCCCGCATTACCCCAAAGGACGGCAACGCGTGACCGCGCATATTCAACTGGCCAAGAAAAGTCACCGCGAGCGGTTTGGCGCAGAACCACAGGGGATGTGGCCGGCCGAGGGTTCGATTTCGACAGAAACACTGGAAGTGTTTGCATCAGAGGGCTGTCGCTGGGTGGCCAGCGGGGAGGGTGTATTAGCCAATAGTTTGACTCACGCACCGCAAACTGCCCCGAAGCGAGAACAATACCTTTACCGCCCCTACCGGCTGGAAAATGGGTCTGAGGGTTTGAGCTGCTTTTTCCGCGATGATCGTTTGTCCGATATGATCGGTTTCGAATATTCGCGCTGGCATGGCAAGGATGCAGCGCGAAATTTCATCGATCAGATCGAAGCAATCGCTGCACAGGCACCGGAGGGTGAAACTCCTGTTGTCAGCATCATTCTGGATGGTGAGAACGCATGGGAATACTATCCCTATAACGGTTTTTACTTTCTTGACGAGTTGTATGCAGAGCTTGAAGCACACCCTGATATTCACACCCATACTTACAGCGATTATCTGAAGTCGAGCGCGTCACGCACAGACTGCGCGAAAGTGCGCGCCTTGCCTGGCATCGTTGCAGGTAGCTGGGTGTATGGTGATTTCTCGACCTGGATCGGCTCCAAGGACAAAAATCGCGCTTGGGATTTGTTGTGCGTGGCCAAGCAAAGTTTCGATATGGTCATGTCCAGCGGACGACTCAGCCCGGCCGAGCAAGAGGCCGCTGAAAAGCAGCTTTGTTCTTGCGAAAGCTCCGACTGGTTCTGGTGGTTTGGCGATTACAATCCTGCTCACTCGGTTATCAGCTTCGATCGGCTGTTCCGGCATAATCTCACTGAATTGTACCGTTTGCTGAAATTACCCCCGCCGATGAGCCTCTCCGAACCGGTAAGTCGGGGTGGGGGTCAACCAGAGGCGGGAGGCGCGATGCGGCGTGCCTCAGAATAGATATTATATAATACAATATGTTATAGTGTAAATTATATGTTATATGTTAAGTCATTGGTGTCCGTACTTTTAATTGAAGAGATTCAATTGGTTATTGATTAGCAGCGAGTCCATTTGTATCTCCGTATTTTTAAGTAGTTGATCGAGTGGTGTTTTCTCGAAAAGAGTGAGGCTCAAA
>JBAQWL010000109.1:0-4449 GCA_049298895.1 Gallionella sp. | reverse complement strand
GTATTTTATGGTCGTCTGCACGGATGAGCAGCATGCAGTGCGCCACCGAGCCTGGATTTTGAAAAACAAGTTGCCCGCCGAGGTAGTGCAGATAAAGCCGCTCTGGAAATCATGAAAATAATCGCGTTGATAATGCTGGTGGTGTTCGCCCTGGATATGATTGCGGCGCTGTATTTTTTTCACTCATGGATTGCCGGCGTGCTGTTGCTGCTTTCAGTGGTGGCGGTTTTTTTCTTGCTGCACCAGAAAAAGACCAAAGCGGCAGCCGTAGGCTGGAAGTTGGGGCCAGCCTTGGAGCTAAGCAATCCAGACCGGCCAACGCCGGTTGAGATGGCCGTTATCACGCCGGACATTCTCAACCTGGGCATGTTGTTCATCGGCGGTCCGGGTGCCGGTAAAACAGAATCGGCCACCCTGGGTTTCATCAATGCGATGCCCATTCATTCGTCCGGTTGTGGTTGGGTGTACTTCGAGGGCAAAGGCGATATTGATATTTACAAAAAATGCGTGGCTATGGGAAACCAGCCAAAACATTTTTTCTCTTCCGAGTTGCCCGGATCGGACACGATCAATCTTTTTTCCGGTGAAGCGCACGACGTAGTTGATCGGTTGTGCAAAGTGCTGATCGGAGAAACCACCTCGACCAGCTTCTACAGCGACGAACAAAGAGCCGTGCTGGCGCGCGTTGTGCCGTTGCTGCGCTGTTTACCGCAGGCCACCAACCTGCGCGACTTGTATGTCGCCTTGAGCGATGAGGATGCGGGCAATGAGCTGTTGCGGCGCGCAAGAGAGGCGGGCGCGAATGTGGTTGATATTGAACTGGCAAGAGGTTGGTTTTCTCAACCGATTGCCAACCGGTTAAAGAATGTATCCGGTTTGCTAAATCGCCTGTTCATTTTTGTAAACGGGCCCTACGCCGACCGGCTTAATGCTTACCAGCCAGACATCGAAATCAGCCAAGCGATTGCGGCAAATGAATCAATTTATCTGCATCTGCCGCTAACTTCTTTTGCCAAGGATGTTGCGATTGCGATCATTGAAACCTTTGGAGTCGAGGCCAGAAAAAGACAGCTCGCCGGAACAGAAAACCTGAAAATGTATCCGCAGCTTTTTGACGATTGGGGCGCGTTTTTCCACATCGGGTTTGGCCCGTATTCTGCGCGGTGCCGCTCCGCTGGCATGCCGCTCAGTTTCGGTTTCCAATCGCGTGCTCAGCTCGATGCCGTCGGCTCGTCCTTTGCGGACGAGTTGGACGACACCATCGCCACAAAGATTATTTTGCGCGTGCAAGGCGACGCGACGAGTCAATACGCCGTCAGGTTGTTGGGGCAATTCGAATCGCACGAGGTTGGCACTTCGGAATCTAGTGCAGGGGAGGGTTCAAGCGGCACGAGTTTGCGCTACATGCAGCGCGCCCGAATTGATCCGCGCCAACTGCGCGAGCTGCAAGCGGGCGAGGCTTATATCTCCACGCTGGCGAAATTCGAAAACAAAATGGTGAATCCACTTTGGAAACTGCGCTTGCCTTTGCCTGATTTTGCCGGCTGGCAAAATATTTCAATGCCGCCAGCTCGTGAGCATCTAGAAGGAGAAGGTTTATCATTGTGGTCTCGCTATATGAATCCGGCCCGATTGGCGGAGATCCATGCGACCGTACAAATCGAAGCGGCGAAGGCTGAATCGAAGAGGGTGGAACAAACGGCAATAGGCCGCGATGAAGCCAGGGCAGACATGGGACAAAACCCCGGTTTTAACCTTAGTGCCTGAGTTGTGCGAAGTATGCTCCAAACCAGCCACCTTACAAAATGCTCTAATTCACTGGGGCTGAATGACTGGTATCAGTCAGTAAGTGGTCGTAGCATTAGAATTAAATCTATCGGCTTGACAGGCCGCATCGTGCCGATTCTGTTGAAAAACTCGTTGTTAAAACCGTCGTGGTGTTCTGGAATTTCGTGAGGTGTGAGCGTTATTACCCTTTCGGGTGCTTCAACTGGGTTCTGATGCCCAGTTTGTAGGTTGATCAGATGGTTTTTGCCTCAAGCGGGCGCACCTATCCTGTCGATTGGCGGCCCGTGTGCGAGCAACTTGGTCATGCGGCGCAAATTCTGAACGGTTGCGGCGAGCGTGAATTCGTCAGTGGCGCCACTCAGTCCGCGTAGTCGTAAGCGATCCAGTTTGAGAATGGATTTGAGATGAGCAAAGAGAATCTCGACCTTCTTGCGTTCACAGCGTGATCTTTGATATTCCGGTGTCATCGCAATTTGCCGTGCAACGTCGCGAGCGTTCTCATGGAGGCTGCGGGCTATCTTGCGCACCGCTGTATTCGGGCAGCATCGATCTTTCATCGGGCATGTAGCACAATCACGCTGACTTGAACGATAGATGATGGTGTCGGCTTTGGTAACGTGTTTACGCGGGTTCTTGAAAGGGCGCCATTCGCGGCGTAGTGCGTTGCCGGCGGGACAGCGATATTCGTCAGCCTCTTCGTTCCACTGAAAATCGATTCGCCCTAAAGTTCCGTCCTTGCGTTCCGTCTTGTCCCACACCGGAATATGCGGCTCGATGGATTTCTCATCGACCATCCAGCCCAACATAGGTGCTGAGCCATATGCAGTATCTGCAATAAGCCGTTCCGGCTTGATGTCGAAACGTTCCTCGACGCGATCAACCATCAGCTTGGTCGACTCGACTTCTTCGGTGCGACGTGCTGGCGTTGCTTCCACATCAAGAATTACCCCGTGGGCAGTATCAATCAGATAGTTGGTCGAGTAGGCGAAGAAGGCGATTCCCCCGGTCGCGGCAGTCCAGCGCGAATGCGGATCGCTTAGCGAGATTTTGCGAGGCGCTGCCGCTATCATTGACTCTTGATCCAGGGCGGCCAGATACTCACGCACTGGGCGCGTGTCGATCTCGGGATTAGCCCAATCACAATGTTCTCCGGGTTGAACACTGTGCTGGTGGCTTGCGTTGGCCTCAATCAGGCTGGCGTCCACCGCGAATCCTTCGCCTTTGACCAGACCGGCTGCCATGCAGCGGCGAACCACCTCGTCAAATACCCAACGAAACGCTCCGCTCTCGCGAAACCGGCCATGCCGATTCTTGGAGAAGGTCGAATGATCCGGCACAGCATCCTCCAACCCAAGCCGACAGAACCAGCGATAGGCCAGGTTCAAATGCACTTCTTCGCACAACCTGCGCTCGGAGCGTATGCCGAAGCTATAGCCGATGATCAGCATACGGATCATCAACTCAGGATCGATGGATGGCCTGCCGGTGTGACTGTAGTATTCAGCGAGATGCTGGCGAAGATGGGTTAAGTCGAGATGCTGATTGATGCCGCGAAGGAGGTGATTCTGGGGAACGTGGTCTTCAAGGTCGAAGGAGTAGAACAAACGCTTTTGCTTATCCGTCTGTAACCCAATCATATCAAGGCTCCCAGCTATTTAAGTATGCGAAATTATACCATTCGCAACATCAAAATATGAAGGAGTTTTTCAACAGAATCGCCGAGGAGAGGTCTTCCACTGCAAGCATCTTGACGGGCCGGTGTGTGTCGGCAGTGCTACTTGGCGAAAGACCGGTTTAGGGCAGAGTAAAATTATGGAGTTGGCCACTTGAACCGTTCGATATTAGCTCCAGGAGTTTCAATGCCTCTCTTGCCCGACCCCCACAACAACATTCCCCAGCACCCCAACCAGTATCTCCATTCCATCAGTCATAAGTTGAAGCTGCTCTTCATTAGGTTTGGTCATGCCGATCATGGCAAGTGTCTCATCAAGCGGCAGCTCGCCGTACTTCGACTGATAGTGCGCCACATTCATGGCCAGCAACCTGGCACATTCTGTGATGTCTTCCTTACTCACTTTTTCGATGAGAAGTTCAGCAAGTTTGTTATATTGTCCAAACGTTGATAAATCAGCCATGGGGAATCTCCGATGATGATGTCCTACTGTACCCGATTCCTTCTACTGTTATCCACGCTGATTGTTGCCAATCCCTCGGCTGCTGATACATTGCAGGGCAGGGTGGTTGGCATAGCAGACGGTGACACGGTAACGGTGTTGGATGTCTCGAACACTCAATGGAAAATCCGGCTGATGGGTATTGATGCGCCTGAGAAGAAGCAGGCATTCGGCAACAAGTCAAAAGAATCCCTATCTGCCTTGGTTTTCAACAAACAGGTGACGGTTGAATACAGCAAGAAGGATAGGTACGGGAGAACGGTCGGCAAGATCATGGTGGATGGTATTGATGCCAACCTTGAGCAGATCAAAGTGGGTCTTGCCTGGCACTACAAGCAGTACCAGAATGAGCAATCCGTACAAGACCAAGCAGCCTATGCCCAGGCAGAAGATCAGGCGAGGGCAGAAACGCGGGGATTATGGGGAGACGCTGAACCAACACCACCTTGGGATTGGCGGAAGCAACAGAAGCGGAAGAACTGACATG
>JBAQWL010000108.1:0-13713 GCA_049298895.1 Gallionella sp. | reverse complement strand
CCCCAGCCCTCTCCCGCCAGCGGGAGAGGGAGTCCCGACACTGCATTACCGGCCTTTCCTGCCTACATGGTAGAATCCGCGCCTTTCCCGTTTACAAAACATCAGGAATAACCACCATGTTTACCAGCAAAAGCAGCATTGCCCAGACCGACCCGGAATTGTGGGTGGCGATCCAGAATGAAAGCCGCCGCCAGGAAGATCACATCGAGTTGATCGCTTCGGAAAACTACACCAGCCCGGCGGTGATGGAAGCGCAGGGCAGCAAGCTGACCAACAAATATGCCGAAGGCTATCCGGGCAAGCGCTATTATGGCGGCTGCGAGTATGTGGACGTGGCCGAGCAACTGGCGATCGATCGGGTGAAAGCCCTGTTCGACGCAGAATACGCTAATGTCCAGCCGCATTCCGGCTCGCAAGCCAATCAGGCGGTATATATGTCGGTGCTCAAGCCCGGCGATACGATTTTGGGAATGAGCTTGGCGCACGGCGGTCATCTGACCCACGGCGCATCGGTGAACATCAGCGGCAAGTTGTACAACGCGATCCAGTACGGGCTGAACGATAAAGAGGTGATCGACTACGACCAGGTGCAGGCGCTGGCGACGGCGCACAAGCCCAAGATGATCGTGGCGGGCGCATCTGCTTACGCGCTGGTGATCGACTGGAAACGTTTCCGTGCGATCGCCGACAGTGTTGGCGCTTACCTGTTCGTGGACATGGCGCACTACGCGGGGTTGATCGCGGCGGGTGTGTACCCAAACCCCGTCGGTATTGCGGATTTCGTCACCAGTACCACTCACAAGACGCTGCGCGGCCCGCGCGGTGGCATTATTCTCGCCAAAGCGGAATTCGAAAAAGTATTGAACTCGGCGATCTTTCCCAGCATTCAGGGTGGTCCGCTGATGCACGTGATCGCCGCCAAGGCGGTGGCGTTCAAGGAAGCTGCCAGCAAGGAATTCAAGTTGTACCAGGTGCAAGTGGTGGATAATGCGCGCGTGTTGGCCAAGGTGTTGCAGGAGCGTGGTCTGCGCATCGTGTCTGGCCGCACTGACAGTCATATGTTCCTGGTGGATCTGCAGGCCAAGCACATCACCGGCAAGGATGCCGAGGCCGCGTTGGGCCGCGCGCATATCACGGTGAATAAGAACGCCATTCCCAACGATCCGCAAAAACCCTTCGTCACCAGTGGCATCCGCATCGGTAGCCCGGCGATGACCACACGCGGCTTCAAGGAGCTGGAGGCGGAAAAATTGGCGCATCTGATTGCTGATGTGTTGGACGCGCCGGGCGACGAAGTGGTGATCGCGCGGGTAGTGGGCGAAGTGAAGAAGCTGACTACGAAGTTTCCGGTGTATGGCGCATAAAACAGGACTGAGGACTGAGGTGCGAGGACTGAGGAAAGTGGTGTTCCGCCATTCTCATTCCTCAGCACTCGTGCCTCAGTCCTGAATTTAAAATGAAGTGCCCATTCTGCAAAGGCAACGACACCCAAGTGGTGGATACCCGCGAAAGCGAGGAGGGTGACCATATTCGCCGCCGCCGCCGCTGCCTGTCGTGTGACAAGCGTTTTACCACCTATGAAATAGTGGAGTTGCGTATGCCGCAGGTAGTCAAGCAGAGCGGTATGCGCAGTGTGTTCGATGAAGAAAAGCTGCGCACCAGTTTCAGCCGTGCGCTGCACAAGCGTCCAGTGCCTACCGAGCTGGTAGATACAGCGATAGATCACGTCACACAAAGAATTTTCGCCTTAGGTGAGCGCGAAGTCAGTTCACGTCAGATCGGCGAAATGGTGATGAAAGAGTTGCTCAAGCTGGATAAAGTGGCTTACATCCGCTTTGCCTCGGTATATAAAAGTTTTCAGGATGTGGGCGATTTCACCGAAGCAGTCGAAGCAGTGCGTAAGTCACCAGCGCGCCGCGCCAAGAAAAGTTCATAAAACATGTTTGCAGCGCAGGATAGTCAGTGGATGGCGCAAGCACTGCGGCTGGCTGAGCAGGGTTTGTACAGCACCAGCCCGAACCCGCGGGTCGGCTGTGTGTTGGTGGCAAATGAAAAAATTGTGGGTAGCGGCTGGCATCAACGTGCTGGCGAGGCGCATGCCGAGGTGCTTGCGCTTCAAGAGGCGGGCGAGGCGGCACGAGGTGCCACAGCTTACGTTACATTGGAGCCTTGCGGTCACCAAGGCCGCACACCACCTTGTGCCGATGCGCTGATATCAGCGAGTGTCGCACGGGTAGTCGTGGCGGTAGCGGATCCAAATCCGCAGGTGGCGGGAGCCGGCTGCGAAAAATTACGCGCGGCAGGAATTACCGTCGAGATCGGGTTGATGGAAGCTGCAGCGCGTGAACTGAACATCGGATTTTTTTCGCGCATGACGCGTGGCACGCCTTGGGTGCGTAGCAAGATAGGCATGAGTCTGGACGGCCGTACCGCGCTGGCCAACGGAGTTAGTCAATGGATTACGGGCGAAGCGGCTAGGCGCGACGTACAGCACTGGCGAGCGCGTTCGTGTGCTGTCCTGACCGGAATTGATACGGTGCTGACGGACGATCCGCAGATGAATGTGCGTGAGATTGAGAATGCAAGACAACCGCTGCGCGTAGTGCTGGACAGTCGGCTACGAATTCCGCTGACTGCGCGCGTCTTAACAGGTGGTAATGTGTTGATCTATACCGCGACGGACGACAGCAAGAAAGCTGTAGTGCTGGAAAAAGCGGGCGCATTAGTTTGTGTGTTACCAGATAACAATGGTCAGGTAGATTTGCCCGCGATGATGCGCGATCTCACACAGCGCGGCTCCAATGAAGTGCTGGTGGAAGCAGGTAGCACCTTGAATGGTGCGTTGTTGCGCGCTGGATTGATAGACGAATTAGTGTTGTATGTTGCGCCACAGTTGTTGGGTGATGCGGCGCGCGGGCTGGCGCGACTTGGTGAACTGAGCAGTCTGGATCAGCGTATCAATCTTAAATGGAAGGATGTGCGCCAGGTTGGGGATGACTTGCGCGTCGTGGTGAAGGTGGAACATGTTTAGTGGGATCATTGCTGATGTAGGACGTATCGTCGAGGCGATCGACCGTGATGGTGGTCTGCGCTTGGTGATATCGACCGCATCTTTGGATCTGAGTGATGTGCAGATCGGCGACAGTATCGCGGTTAATGGGATATGCTTGACCGTGATTGCGCATACCAAAGATACCTTTACCGTCGAAGTGTCGCGCGAAACACTGGATTGCACCGTCGGGTTGGATACATCGGGCGCGCCGGTCAATCTGGAAAAGGCATTGCGTCTGGCTGACAGGCTAGGTGGGCATCTGGTCAGCGGTCATGTCGATGGCGTGGGCAAAGTGGTGGCATTCACCGATCTTGGAGAGAGCTGGAAATTGATAGTGCATGCTCCCCAGGCGCTGGCGAAATACATTGCGGTAAAAGGCTCGATTGCTATTAATGGTATCAGCCTGACGGTCAATCAGGTGGCTGATCACAAATCAGGGGCAAGCGAGTTCAGTACCAATCTGATCCCGCACACGCTGGTACAGACCAATCTGAAAAATTTGCTCACCGGCAGTCACGTCAATCTCGAAGTGGATTTGATCGCCCGCTACGTGGAACGCATGATGCAGAAGGAAGTGGTATGACAGGAATTTCGCCTGTACAGGAAATCATCGCAGAGATAAACGCCGGACGCATGGTCGTGCTGGTGGACGAAGAAGAACGCGAGAATGAAGGCGACCTAGTATTTGCCGCAGATTTTGTCACGCCTGAAAAAATAAACTTCATGGCCAAATATGGCCGTGGACTGATTTGTCTGACACTGACCGAAGCACATTGCAAGCAGATTGATTTGCCACTCATGGTGCGCAAAAACGGCTTGCCGCTGGCGACCAATTTTACGCTGTCGATCGAGGCAGCGAGCGGAGTGACCACGGGGATTTCGGCAGCGGATCGCGCACGCACCGTGCGAGTTGCCGCTGATAAAAATGCCAAGCCTGCCGACATCGTGCAGCCTGGCCACATTTTTCCGCTACGTGCGCAAAACGGGGGGGTGCTGGTGCGTGCTGGCCATACCGAAGCGGGTTGCGATTTAGCTCAGTTGGCGGGGATGACCCCGGCATCAGTAATTTGTGAGATTCTTAAAGACGACGGGGAGATGGCACGCTTGCCGGATCTGATCGAATTCGCAAAACAGCACTTACTCAAGATCGGCACGATTGCCGATCTGATCGAATATCGCAGCCAGCATGAAAAACTGGTCGAGCGTGTCGCACAGCGCAAGGTTCAAACTGCTTATGGCGAGTTCGAGTTGGTGACCTACTGGGACAAGATCTCGCAGCGGACTCATCTTGCTCTGGTGAAAGGCAGGATTCTCCATGATGCTGAAGCCTTGGTGCGTGTACACGAACCTTTTTCGGTGATGGATTTTCTGGAGCAGACCGATCACGCGCATTCGATCAGTGCACATCAGGCCTTGCAGAAAATAGGACAGGCCCCGCCTGGCGTACTGGTTTTGCTGCACCGCGGCGAATCAGCGCAGGATCTGCGCGCACGCGCCACACTTGATGCCGGAAGTCAGCAAACCACTCAGTGGGATCCGCGCAGCTATGGAATAGGCGCACAGATACTACGAGATTTAAATGTCGGCAAGATGCGTTTACTGGCCACACCGCACAAGATGCCCAGCATGACGGGGTTTGGCTTGGAGGTGGTGGGTCATGCTGCGCTAACCTGACTTACGAAATTACTGAGGCTGATATGAAGGAACTGGAAAGAAATCTAAACGGCAGTGGCCTGCGTATCGGCATTGTGCAAGGCCGCTTCAACCCGGCGGTTTGCGAAGGATTGCTGGGTGCGTGCCGTGGGCAATTGGTGCAACAGGGCGTGAGCGAAGATGACATCACACTGGCTACTGTGCCTGGAGCGCTGGAAATTTCGCTTGTGCTGCTACATATGGCAGAGAGTGAAAAGTTCGATGCTTTGATCGCACTGGGTGCAGTGATACGGGGTGATACCTATCATTTTGAGGTGGTGGCCAATGAATCGGCGCGCTGTGTAAACGAAGTGCAACTTGCCTGCGGTGTGCCGATTGCTAATGCGATCCTTACCACCGATACCGATGATCAAGCCATGGAACGCATGCAGATTAAAGGTAGTGAGGCCGCGCTGGTGGCAATCGAGATGGCAAACTTGTTGCGAGGACTGGCATGAGCACCCGCAAGGGGTACATCAAAGGTAGGCAATCCGCCTCCAACCTTCGGTTGGGCGGAATTGACACCGCCAGTGAGAACTCTGCTGCTGCGCAACGACCCTCCCGCAGTAACATTGAAACAGTGGGCGAAACAAAAAAAACACCCAACAAAAGCCCGCGCCATCGTTCTCGAGAACTCGCTTTGCAAGGCATCTATCAATGGCGCATCACAGCAGGTGAGGCTTCGCAAATCGAGAAACAGATACACTCAGAGAAAAATCTCGGCCGTTATGACCGGGGATTATTTTCCAAATTGCTGCGTGGTACATTGGAAAATCACGCTGAACTAGAGGCGCTACTTGCCCAATTTATTGATCGGCCACTTGGCGAAATCAGCCCAGTGGAATTTGCGGTGTTGTTGTTGGGTGCATATGAACTATCGCAACATCTTGAGGTGCCATATAAAGTCGCCATCAACGAAGCTGTCGAGCTAGCCAAAACATTTGGGGGAACAGACGGCCACAAGTATGTCAACGGCGTGCTAGATAAACTTGCACCACAATTGCGTGCGCCTGAGTTTGTTGGACGCATCAAAGCGTGATCAGGATGATTCCGCATGACGGAATTTGATCTGATTCGCCGCTATTTCACTCGTGCCGCGCCGAATGCGCTGCTCGGCGTCGGTGATGATGCCGCGCTGCTGCAGGTTAGTAAGGGTAATGTGCTGGCGGTATCGAGTGATATGCTGGTGTGTGGCAGACATTTCCTTCCTGATGCTGAGCCATTTCAATTGGGACACAAGACGCTGGCAGTAAACCTGTCCGACATGGCAGCGATGGGTGCAACACCGCGCTGGGCGATGTTGGCAATTGCGCTGCCCTACGTAGACGAAGCGTGGCTGGAAAAATTCAGCGAAGGATTTTTTGCGCTGGCGAAACTGCATGGTGTGGAACTGGTCGGCGGCGACACCACGCGAGGTCCTCTCAATTTATGCGTGACGATACTCGGTGAGGTGTCAGCACAGAAGGCGCTGCGGCGCAGCGGGGCTCAGTTTGGTGATGAGGTTTGGGTTTCTGGTACATTGGGTGATGCCGCACTGGCGCTTGCGCATTTGCAAAACCGTATCATACTGAAACCGGACGAACTCGTCGCTTGCGCGACAGCCTTGCATCGGCCGCAACCACGCGTAGCGTTGGGGCAAGCGTTGCGCGGTATCGCCAGCAGTGCAATCGATATTTCCGACGGCCTGCTTGGCGATCTCGGTCATATTCTCGATGCTTCGCAAGTGGCTGCAGAAATAAATTTTTCGCTGCTGCCGATTTGTTCTGTTTTGCGTGCTTATGTGCAGCAGTCCCTGGGAAAACAATGTGTCCTATCCGGAGGTGATGATTACGAGCTGTGCTTTACGGTACCCGCCAAACATCATGCCGATATATTGAGCATCAGCACACAGCTTGAATTACCGCTGACCTGTATCGGGAAAATTGTTGCGGGACATGGCTGTATCGTGCACGATGCGTCCGGCAATTCAATCAATGTAGAGACCAGCGGTTATGACCACTTCCGGTGAGTTAATTGTAAAACCCAACATGCGGTTCCTGTTCAGTCATCCGGCGCATATGTTGGCGTTTGGTTTTGGCAGTGGCCTGGTGCGTAAAGCTCCCGGAACTTTTGGGACGCTGGCCGCTGTTCCGATGTATTGGTTTCTCGCGCCACGGCTGGCTGATATGATGTTCCTGCTGGTGCTGATTTTGGCATTCGCGATCGGCGTGTGGGCGTGTGATATCACCGGCAAGGGGTTGGGTGTGGCGGATTATAGCGGCATCGTGTGGGACGAGATCGTGGCCTTCGTGTTGGTGCTGTTCTTCACCCCGTCTGGTTGGGAGTGGGCGCTGCTGGCCTTCGCGCTGTTCCGCTTTTTCGACATCGTTAAGCCTCACCCGATACGTTATTTCGATAGCAATTGGCACGGTGGACTCGGTGTGATGTTCGATGACCTGCTTGCTGCCGGCTATACTTTGCTGTGTCTTGCTGTTACCAAGAGTGTCCTGATATGAATACCATCCGCTTCCTGATTTGTATCGCATTACTTTGTGCCGTCGGCCTGACGCAGGCTGTGGAATTTTCCGGCAAAGTCATCGCTGTGATGGATGGCGACACGCTCATGGTGATGCAAGGCAGCAAACCAGTCAAAGTGCGCCTTGCTGAAATTGACGCACCGGAAAAGGCACAGCCCTATGGCATGGCATCGCAGCAGTCGCTGTCAAAAATGGTGATGGGCAAGCAGATACAGGTGACGAGTCGCGCTATCGACGATTACGGACGGATGGTTGCGATGTTGAGCATCGATGGTCTGAATGTGAATCACGAGCAGGTACGGCGTGGCATGGCGTGGGAATATTCACGCTTTCACAATAACCGCGTAGTGCTGGCGTTGCAGCACGAAGCACAGCTGGACAAGCGCGGCCTGTGGGCAGGAGAAGATACCATGGAGCCTGCGCAATGGCGCAAGCAACACCCATCTGCCACAACAGATGCTGTAGCCGAGCCTGTAGCATCACGCCGCGCGGAACCGCTACCCGATCCAACTTGTGCCAAGAAAAATTGCTCGGAGATGACTTCTTGTGAAGAGGCTAGAGATTACTTTTCCCGGTGTGATGCCAAGACTCTCGACGGTGATAATGATGGTACTCCGTGCGAAAATTTGTGCGTCCCGTAGAGTAATTCAGAAACTGACCGAGCGGCAATCTTGCACGTCACAATGTAATGCCGAGGCTTGTTGATCCCAGTCGCTTAACACCCAACGATCACAGCGATGTCCATCCACCACATGCTCGTGGTGCTTGGGAAGGTGTGTGTGACCGTGTATCAGGCGCGGGTAATGATGTTCGCGCAGCAGCGCGGCGACTGCATCGTTATTTGCATCCATGATCGTGCTGTCTTTGCTTTGTTTTGCTGTGGAGCTGTGCTGGCGTAGTTGCTCTATGTAAGCTTTGCGTTCTGAGAGCGGTTGGGCGAGGAATTTAATTTGGAATTCTGGGCTATGCACTTGGGCGCGAAATTTCTGATACTCGACATCGTCAGTGCACAGTTTGTCACCGTGACTAATTAACGTGGGCGTGCCATACAAGTCGAGCAGAGTGGGATCTTGCAGTAGCGTGGCGTGACAGGACAGCGCGAGCGCGTTGCCCATGAGCAGGTCGCGGTTTCCGTGCATTAAATAAACTTGGATATTATGTGCTGCGAGGTCATGCAGTGCGCTTATTACTCGGGCGTGAAAAGGATCGTGCATGTCATCGTCGCCCGCCCAATACTCAAATAAATCGCCGAGTATGTACAGGGCTTCAGCCTGTGGTGCAAGTGTGGTGATGAAGCGTTGGAATGCCGCCATGCTGTGCGTATGGTCTGCGCTGAGATGCAGGTCTGAGATGAATAGCGTGTGTGGCATGTTCAGGAATCGGGAGTTGTTTAGCCTCTACACGGATTCATCTTTAAAATTAGGCGCGGCAAAAATGCATAAAAACCTGATGCCTAGCTTCTAACCCCAGATTACTTCACTACTTCCGCCTTGATGATGATGACATCTTCCTGCGGAACATCCTGGAATCCGGCGCTGTTGCCGGTCTTGACCTTGCGTATCGTATCTACTACTTCCATACCTTCGACCACCTTGCCGAACACACAGTAGCCATAGCCTTGAGAGTTAGGTGCGGTGTAATTCAGAAAGCCGTTGTTCTTGACGTTGATGAAGAATTGCGCGGTAGCGGAATGTGGGTCATTGGTGCGAGCCATAGCGACGGTGTAGTTGTCGTTCTTCAATCCGTTAGCGGCTTCATTCTGAATTGGCGCGTTGACTGACTTTTGTTTCATGCCAGGTTCAAATCCTCCTCCCTGCACCATGAAACCATCGATCACGCGATGAAAAATGGTATTGGAGTAAAAGCCGTTGTTAACATATTCCAAGAAATTCTTCACGGTGTTGGGTGCTTTTTCCGCATCCAGTTGTAATGTGATGATACCGTGATTGGTGTGCAGTTTGACCATGGTTTGTTTACCTTTATCGAGTGAGTAGGAAGGCGGGGAAACGCTGCACAGCAGCAGTGCAAACAGCGCGGCGAATAATTGTTTCATATCATGCGGCTCCTTCGTAGACGATTTGCCAACGATTGTTTTTCTTAATCCAATATTGGCGTTTCTTCATGCTATTGGACAGGTTGCTGCTGCTGTAATCCTGTTCGAAATTGACCACCACCAGGTCAGGTTGTTCCGGATAGGTGAACATGCTGAGATTGGAGAGATTGACTTTGATCCATGATTTCGCGCTGTTCACCAGTTGCTTTTTTTTCGCCCATGTCAGGTAGTTCATGCCGTCGCTAGCGAAATTGTTCGCGTAATGTTCGAGATAGGCGTTGGTGTCGAGGCTGGCCCAATCCTTGCGCCATTGTTCGACTTCCTGAAGCAGTGCATCCCGCTCACTTTCGTCTTGCTCGGTGTTCCAGACCATCTGGTTGGTGATGATTACTGGGGTGATTCCGACTTGAAGATATTGGGCGAGTTTACCCAGGTCTTCATTGGCCAGCGCTACACAACCGTTACTGGCGCGTGGTGGGCGGCTGTATGTGCCGCCGGGAGTGCCGTGCAGCCATATCCCACTACCGGTACGGTTGTTCCTGTGATCCCATTCGTTTGGGTAACTGATCGGGTAGGCGCCACTGCCATACATGTCGGCGAGCTGGTTTTTCGGCAGGTCGGCTTTAACGAAATACACCCCGAGGGGGGTGCGTTGATCGCCCTCGGATATTTTGCCGGTGCCGAGTTTGCCGATGGTGACGTAGAAGTCTGTGACATAGTGTGGTTCACCATTCACGTTCTGATAGACGAAAAGTGTGGCGCGACTGGTGTCGACTACCAGTGCGTATTTCTGTCCGGCATCAAGTTTCCACAAAAAGCGCGGGGTGAGGTTGGTGTCCGACCGGGACAGAACTCGTTGCAGGCGTATCCGCGCCTCGTCGCGCAGATCATCAATTTGATTGTGCGGGGCGTTGGGCACGCTGCCAAAATTATCAATCGCGCCCGCGCGTGCCATCAGCAGGTCGCCCTTTACCAGTTGCGCCAGTTTGAAATTCGGATTGACACTCAACAAGCTGTCCACTTCATTGAGCGCGATGTCGAGGCGATTGTCGTTGATGGCTTGCAGGCTTCTCACCAACTGCGTTTCACTGCCACGCTCATCCGCAACGGGCAGCTCAGGCGAGCTATGCGCCGAGCTTGCCAGCAAGCCACACAACAACGAGGAAATGAGTGTAGAGCGCAGCATGGTTTACTTGGTGCGCTCTTCCTGGATCAGCCACTTGCTGCCGGATTTCACCATAAGCAGACTCTTTTTACTCGAGACTTTCAGGTGGCTGGCGCGATAGGTTTGATGAAAACTCACCGTGGCATGATTGTTGTCGCTGAATTTAACCGCTGCATTGTTGATGCCAACCAGGATGGACTTCGGCTCGCTGACGCGTTCCTTGCGTGTGGCTGCCCAGTCCGCACGGCTTTCATCATGCGGTGTTTTGAAATCCGCGGCATAGAACGATAAGTATTTGTTTGTATCTTGGGATGACCACGCGGCAGCCCAGGCATTGACGGCTTTCAATACTTCTTTGCTCTGGTTTGTCAGTAGGGCGGGGGCTGGAACGACTGGTACAGGTTTGATGGCGGCTTGCACTGGTTGTACGGGCTCGGCCTTGGTCTTCACCTCAACGACGGGTACTGTCACTTCGGTTTTTTCTGAGACTGTAGTGTTGAGCGCTGGGGTGGATGACTTTTTGACATGTGTGCCATCTCCGAACAGATCCTGAATCATCGACAGTTTTGTTTGTGTGGAGGTATTGCTGCGATCCAGTTGCAAGGCACGGTCATAAGCCTGGCTGGCCATCTTGGCGTAGATGTCGCCGAGATTTTCGTGCGCGGTCGCATAGCTGGGATGGGTGCGTATTGCCATTTCCAGTGCAAGTTTGGCAGATTCATATTGTCCCTGGCTGGCATACAGCACGGCGAGGTTATTGTATGGTTCCGGGAGTTCCGGATAATCCTCGGACAATGCCGAAAACATTTTGATGGCGTCTGTAGCCTTGCCTTGTTCGGTAAAAATCAAACCTTTCAGAAAGCGTGCCTGTGCGTCCTTGGGCTTTTTGGTAAGAAGGCCATTCACCTTTTCCAGAGCCTGACTGTGCTGGCCTTGCTTGAACAATTTGTTCGCTTCTACGATGTCATCGGCATAAGCGATCTGACTGGCGAGTAATAACAGCGCTCCAATAACCAGTGTGACATGGTGGTAAAGACGGTTAAGTATGTTCATCGTGACTTAGTCTAGGGGTGGTGCGCCTGAGGTGTGCGGCTATGCTTACATAGCGGTAGATTCTACCAAATAACTTGCGCATTTTCACGGTTAATGGCGATTGATGTCTATGGCTCTGGTGAGCCGAATGAGAAGCAGAGCAGCAAGCTTACCTCTGTCCTGCACCTCGGGACATCTTTAAAGATGAGGGTTTTCGGGTAGAATCCTTCAAAGATCCAGCCAATTTAACTGAAACCGGGAAAACCCAGCATGAGCAGCACCCCACAATCTCCTATTTCCCCGCCACTTATTTCTAACTTCATCCGCAGCATCATCGATGCCGATCTGGCGAGTGGCAAACACACCAGCATTGTCACGCGCTTCCCTCCCGAACCGAACGGCTATCTGCACGTTGGCCACGCCAAATCCATCTGTATCAACTTTGGGCTTGCGCAGGATTACAAAGGAAAATGCAACCTGCGCTTCGACGACACCAATCCGGAGAAGGAAAGCGAGGAATACGCGCAATCGATACAGGACGACGTGCGCTGGCTGGGCTTCCAGTGGGATGGCGAGGTGCGCTGGGCATCCGATTATTTCGAGCAGTTGTATGATTTTGCGGAGGAGCTCATCAAAAAAGGCCTGGCGTATGTGGATAGCCTCTCAGCGGAGCAGATTCGCGAATATCGCGGCACGCTGACCCAGGCAGGAATAAACAGTCCGGATCGTGATAAAAGTGTGGCGGATAACCTTCGCGAGTTCCGGCTTATGAAGAATGGCAAAAGCGTAGAAGGCGGCAGAGTGCTACGTGCCAAGATTGACATGGCCTCACCCAACATGAACATGCGCGATCCAGTTCTCTATCGTATCCGTGAAGTGCACCACATCCGCACAGGAGACAAGTGGTGCATCTACCCGATGTACGACTACACCCATTGCATTTCCGACGCGCTGGAGGGTATCACCCATTCCATCTGCACGCTGGAGTTCGAGGATCACCGTCCGCTGTACGACTGGGTGCTGGACAACATCACTATTCCATGCCATCCGCAGCAGATCGAGTTCTCGCGGCTGGAACTGCACTACACCATCACCAGCAAGCGCAAGCTGTTGCAATTGGTGAATCAAAAACATGTCAGCGGCTGGGACGATCCGCGCATGCCCACCATCAGCGGCATGCGCCGACGCGGCTACACCCCGGAGGGCATACGCGAATTCGCCAGGCGCATCGGTGTATCCAAGAGCGAGAACAGCGTGGACATGGCGGAGATGGAAGGTGCGATCCGCGATGATCTCGAAGCCAGAGTTCCACGCGTGATGGCGGTTATCAGGCCACTGAAAGTCGTGGTGACGAATTTCGTGGCAGAGAAAACCGAATCGCGAGAAGCCGGATTCCATCCGCAGCACCCGGAATTCGGTTCCCGTCTTGTACCGTTCAGCAAGGAGATATGGATAGAAGCGACCGACTTCAGTGAAAATCCACCTGCCGGTTGGCAGCGCCTCACCTTGGGTGGCGAAGTACGGCTGCGCTATTCTTATGTTATGACGTGCGATGAGTCGATCAAAGATGACAACGGCAACGTGATTGAATTGCGTTGTAGAATCGATCCCGACACGCTGGGCAAAAATCCGGTTGGACGCAAGGTGAAAGGGGTGATCCATTGGCTGTCATGTATGCATGCTCTGCCTGCTGAAATTCGATTATATGACAGGTTATTTAGTGTGACGGAGCCGGACGCGGATAACAATATCGACTTTTGCTCTTATCTCAATCCAGATTCATTGATCAGTGTGCAAGGATGGGTAGAGGCATGCGTTATGGAAGCTCAAAATGAGGCCAGATACCAGTTTGAGCGCTTGGGCTACTTTTGCACAGATCGATATGATCATAAACCAGGGACCAAATTGGTGCTCAATCGTACCGTTACATTAAAGGATTCTTGGCGCAAGGAGCTTGGATAGAGTATTTACTGTTGCGAAAATTAGATCAATAATAAAGGCGCATGAAAAATTATGCGCCTTTTTCACGCACGTGCCCGGACGAACATTTTTGTCGCTTCCGTCTTACAATCAAACTCATTGGTGTCCGTACTTTTAATTGAAGAGATTCAATTGGTTATTGATTAGCAGCGAGTCCATTTGTATCTCCGTATTTTTAAGTAGTTGATCGAGTGGTGTTTTCTCGAAAAGAGTGAGGCTCAAA
>JBAQWL010000107.1:0-7791 GCA_049298895.1 Gallionella sp. | reverse complement strand
ACTTTGTTCGGAGGAAGCAACGATTTCCAGTTTTGTCCGGCAATGGCCACGAGCGGGTGCACGTTCTGGCGCTGACTGCGACGTTCGGCAATCATTGCGTCGGCGTCAGCCTGACTGACCATGCCATCGGCAACTAGCGCACCCAGAAGTTCTGTCAAGGTCAGTTTGTGTTCATGTGTGCTTAACAGGCCCATATGTGACTTCCTGATAGATTTGCTTGACTATACCGGTATCGTGTTACTTGCTCAACGGATATGCCATCACTGCCGCAATCAGTCCATAACGCGCGAGCTTGCCGATCGCCATGAACAATGCAGCTTGCCAAGGGTTGAGGCGCAACCAGCCTGCAGTCAGGCACAGAGCATCACCGATCAGCGGTACCCATGCGAACAATAGTACTGGCGCGCCGTAGTGGCGCAGTTTTTCGATATGCTTGAGTTGCTGGGTCTGCGGTAGTAACCAGCCCATGCCGAAAGTCACCATGCCACCCAAGGTATTGCCGATGGTGGCGATGGCCAGCGCGATCCACAGCAATTCCGGATAAACTTTGAGCACCGCGAACAGGGCAGCTTCCGAACCGCCGGGAAGCAAAGTGGCGGCAAGAAAGCTGCTGATGAAGAGAGCGTAGATGCTTGCAGAGTCACTCATGCCAAATTCGAGCGATGCAGCTCGAACTAATGCTTGATCGCCGCGAAGATCTTTTTCGCCAGCTCACCTGTCGATTGCAACGGATTTTCGCGGATGCCTTGTTCCTGTTCCACCATCATAAAAAATAATCCGTCCATCGCCTTGCGCGTGATGTAGTCATCCAGTCTAGCATCGCGTTTGTCCATCAGGCCGAACTTCGCGCATTTACTCGCGAACTGGTCGTATTTCTCGGCCGACTTCACTTTTTTCATTGCCTTGCTTACGATGGGCTTGAACTTGCAGGCCAGAGCGGTTTCAGTATTTTTGCGAAAGTAACGCGTGGCGGCATCGTCGCTGCCGGTGAGTATGTTCTTCGCATCTGATACGGTCATTTTTTGATTGCGCCGACCAACAGCGCTTTCGCTTCCAGCACGGCAGCTTCTGCAGCACGATTCATCGAGGTGATCAGTTCGTCCGAATATTTACCCATGCCGAATCTGCGCCCTGTGTGAGTGCCTGCCGGAGGCTTTCGATTTGGTCCCGGTTGCTGAACTGGGCGAGTCCAGAGCTTGTTGGTGTGGCGGTATTTGCTGTGGCCGGTTTGGTCAGGACATTGAGTTTTGTCCTGAATCCGTCCAGATTAAACGCACCGACTGGTGCGCCCAATACCAGAAAAACAACAATCAAGCCGCGACGCATTATTTCTTGCGCGGCGCGATCAGGTCGGTGATGGTTCCTTCCGCCATCTCCGCCGCGAAGCCCAGCGTCTCCGACAAGGTCGGGTGCGGGTGGATGGTTAGCCCGATGTCCTCCATGTCCGCGCCCATCTCCAGCGCGAGGACCGCTTCGGCGATCAGTTCGCCGGCATTAACACCGACGATGCCTGCGCCGAGGATGCGGCGCGTGTTGGGATCGAGCAGCACTTTGGTCGCGCCTTCTTCGCGGCCGACTGACAGAGCGCGTCCCGAGGCAGCCCACGGGAAGCTGGCTTTTTCGTACGCTATGCCTTGTGCCTTGGCCTGGGTTTCGGTGAGGCCCATCCAGGCGATCTCGGGGTCGGTGTAGGCAACCGACGGAATGGTCAGCGGCTCGAATGCGGCATGGTGCCCGGCGATGACTTCCGCCGCGACCTTGCCTTCGTGCACCGCTTTGTGCGCCAGCATCGGGTCGCCGACGATATCGCCGATCGCGTAGATGTGCGGCACGTTGGTGCGCATCTGGATGTTCACCGGGATGAAACCGCGCTCGTTGACTGTCACGCCTGCGGCATCCGCGCCGATGTCGCGCCCGTTGGGACGGCGACCGACGGCCATCAGCACGCGGTCATACAGTTGCGGCTCGGGCGCTTGCTCGCCTTCGAAGTGCACCTTCAGGCCGGTCTTCTGCGCTTCGATCTTGCTGACCTTGGTTTTCAGGTAGATCGCCTCGTAGCGCTTTTCGATGCGCTTGTGCAACGGGCGCACTAGGTCACGATCCGCACCGGGAATCAGGCCGTCGGCAAGTTCGACCACGGTGATCTTGCTGCCCAATGCGTCATATACGTTGGCCATTTCCAGCCCGATGATGCCGCCGCCGATGATCAGCATGCGCTTGGGTACATCCTGCAATTGCAGTGCGCCGGTGGAATCGATGATGCGCGGGTCGTCATACGGAAAACCTGGGATGCGCGCAACGCTTGAGCCTGCGGCGATGATGGCAGTATCGAAGCTGATAATTTTTTTGCCGTCCTTGGTTTCGACAGTCAGATGATTCGGCGAGGTGAATTTTGCAGTGCCCTGCACCACCTGAACTTTGCGCTGCTTGGCCAGTGCGGACAATCCGCCGGTGAGCTTGTTGATCGCGCTTTCTTTCCAGCTACGGATCTTGTCGATGTCGATCTCGGGTTTTGCGAATGTCACGCCGTGATGCGCCACTTCTTCAGCTTCGCCGATAACCTTGGCGACGTGCAGCAGCGCCTTGGACGGAATGCAACCGACATTCAGGCACACGCCGCCCAGGCTGGCGAATTTTTCGACCAACACCACCTGCTTGCCAAGGTCGGCGGCACGGAACGCGGCGGTATAGCCGCCGGGGCCGGCGCCCAGCACCAATACTTCGGCGTGGAGGTCACCTTTTTTAAAGGACTGGGGACTGGGGACTGGGGACTGCGTGGGCACTGGAGCGGGTGATTTATTCGGGGCAGCAGTTGGAGTCGGCGCAGCGGCTGCAGGTTTTGCAGTAGGAGCTACAACAGTCGCGCTGCTTTCCAGTGTCAGAATCACGCTGCCTTCGGAAACTTTGTCGCCGACCTTTACCTTGAGTGCTTTAACTACGCCCGCAGTTGGACAGGGCACTTCCATCGCAGCCTTATCGGTTTCCAATGTAATTAGTGAATGTTCAGCTTCAATCTTGTCCCCCGCTTTTACGAACACTTCGATGACCGCAACGCCCTTAAAATCGCCGATATCCGGCACTTTTACTTCTATGGTTTGGCTCATAGTGTTTGCTTTCCTGGTCGAGATTAGTTGCGTATCTGGCCGCTACCCAGCACGATATATTTTTGCGAGGTCAGTCCTTCCAGTCCCACCGGGCCGCGCGCATGTATCTTGTCTGTGGAAATGCCGATCTCCGCACCGAGACCGTATTCAAAACCGTCTGCAAAGCGCGTAGAGGCGTTCACCATCACGCTGCTAGAATCCACCTCGCGCAGGAAGCGCATCGCTTTGGAATAATTCTCTGTGACGATGCTGTCGGTGTGCTGAGAACCGTAGGTGCCGATGTGCGCGATGGCTTCATCCAGACCGGCAACAACCCGCACAGCGAGTATCGGCGCGAGATATTCGGTGAGCCAGTCTTCTTCGGTGGCGGTTTTCATTTGCGGTACCAGCGCGCGCGCTGCATCATCCCCGCGCAACTCAACACCTTTGTCGAGATAAATCTTGCATAACCTAGGCAGCACATTGGCGGCAATGGCTTGCGCGACCAGCAGCGTCTCCATCGCGTTGCACACGCCATAGCGATGCGTCTTGGCGTTGTCTGCGATGAGTATAGCCTTGTCCAGATCGGCTTCGTCATCGATGTAAACATGGCAGACACCGTGCAGATGCTTGATCACGGGGATGCGCGCGTCTGCGGAAATGCGCTCGATCAGACTCTTGCCACCGCGCGGCACGATCACGTCTACATATTCTTTCATCGTGATGAGTTCGCCTACCGCAGCGCGATCCGTGGTGGCGACGACCTGCACCGCAGTCTCCGGCAACCCGGCGACGCGCAGCCCGGTATGCACGCATGCGGCGATGGCCTGATTGGAGTGGATCGCTTCCGAGCCGCCGCGCAATATCGCCGCATTGCCGGATTTCAGGCACAGCCCGGCGGCATCTGCGGTGACATTGGGACGTGATTCGTAAATGATGCCGACTACGCCGAGCGGCACGCGCATCTTGCCAACCTGGATACCGGACGGACGATAATTCATGTCGCTGATTGCACCGATCAGGTCGGGCAGTCGCGCGATTTGCAGTAAGCCTTCGGCCATGCTGTCTATGGTCTTTTCAGTCAGCGTCAGCCTGTCTACCGAGGCATCATCCAATTTATTTGCTCGCGCCCCCGCGACATCTTTTGAATTGGCGGTCAGCAGCAGCGAGGTCTGGTTTTGTAGCGCCGCAGCGATCTCGGTCAGCGCGCGATTCTTGGTGGCGGTGTCGGCCAGTGCTATGATGCGCGAAGCGGAACGCGCGGCCTGACCGACGCCCTGCATGTATTCCTTGATGTTATTCATGGTGTGCTCTTTGAAACGAATGGAGTGCATTTTAACCCAAGTGCTAAAATGCGCGCCTTTCTTAAATAAAATACAGACGCTGCATGTCCGACATCCTCAATAAGATTCTAGCGGTCAAATCTCAAGAAGTGGCTGCCGCAAAACCAGTCAAACCGTTGCACCAGCTGCGTAGCGAAGCCGAGCAGGCTGCGCCACCACGTGATTTTACCGGCGCGATACGCGCCAGGATCGAGGCAGGCAAAGCCGCTGTGATCGCCGAGATCAAGAAGGCCAGCCCGAGCAAGGGTGTGCTACGTGAAGAATTTTATCCCGACGAGATTGCCGCCAGCTATGCGCGGTATGGCGCGGCCTGTTTGTCGGTGTTAACCGACGAGCAGTTCTTTCAGGGCAGTGCGAATCATCTGCAACAAGCACGCGCAGTCTGTGCTTTGCCGGTGTTGCGCAAGGATTTCATCGTGGATGAATACCAAATATTCCAGGCGCGTGCAATGGGCGCGGACGCGATCCTGCTGATTGCCGCGGCGCTGACGACCAGGCAGATGCAGGCATTTGAGACGCTGGCCTGCAGCCTTGGTATGGCGGTGCTGGTAGAGGTGCATGATTCTGTGGAATTGGATAGCGCACTGCAATTGACCACTCCGCTGATCGGCGTGAACAACCGCAACCTGCATACCTTTGAAGTGAGCCTGCAGACCACGCTGGATCTGCTGCCGCGCATACCAGCGGAGCGCATCGTGATCACCGAAAGCGGCATCCTCAAGGCGGAGGATGTCAAACTGATGCGCAGTCATCAGGTGAATGCATTCCTGGTGGGAGAAGCGTTCATGCGCGCGGATGATCCGGGTGTGGAATTGGCGCGAGTGTTTCCTTGATTTTTATACGGGGGTTGTCATGTTGAATCTGGACCGGCTGATTGTTGAATTTGATAAGGGCTTGCGCACGCTGTTCAGTCAGGCGCACAGTGTGCGTCCTCACCCCGATGCAAAACAGCCCGAAGTGCCACTGGACGAAGCTGCCAAGAAACATGCTGCCGCATTGATGCGCGTCAATCACAGTGGTGAGATCTGCGCTCAAGCCTTGTATCAGGGGCAGGCATTGACGGCGCGTGACCCGGTCATGCAACAGACACTCCAGCAGGCAGCGCAGGAGGAGACCGAGCATCTTGCCTGGACGGCAAAGCGCGTGCATGAGCTGGGCGGACACCTGAGTGTGCTGAATCCGTTCTGGTATGCCGGCTCGCTGGCGATCGGTGCGGTAGCCGGGCTGCTGGGCGAGAAATGGAATCTCGGCTTTCTTGCCGAAACCGAACGTCAGGTCGGTGAACATCTGCACAGCCACTTGGATAGACTGCCATCGCAGGATGAAAAGAGTCGCGCTATTGTGATGCAAATGCACTCTGACGAGGTAGGGCACTCTGATATGGCTACTTCGTTAGGTGGTGCGGAGTTACCGCAACCGGTACAGCTGGCAATGAAGCTGAGCAGCAAGGTGATGACAGAAGCTTCCTACTATATTTAGCCCTCTTGTATTACCTCAAAATCATGCGTGATCGCGGCGGTCTGACCGAGCATGATGGAGGCCGAGCAGTACTTCTCAGCTGAGAGTTTAATGGCCTTCTCAACAACCTCCGCTTTGATGTTCTTACCCGTTACAACGAAGTGCATGTGTATCTTGGTGAACACTTTTGGATCAGTCTCGGCACGTTCCGCATTAAGTTCCACATAGCAATCGGAAATCGTCTGGCGGCTTTTTTTCAGGATGCTGACCACATCAAAGCAGGTGCAACCTCCCGCCCCGATCAACAGCATTTCCATCGGGCGAGGGCCGAGATTGCGACCGCCCGCCCTCGGCGGGCCGTCCATCAACACTGCGTGATTGCTCTCGGTCTCCCCCAGAAAAGAGGCCTGCTCCACCCATTTGACGCGCGCTTTCATGTCGTTCCTTTCGTCGTCTAGCCGTCAGATAAAAATCAACTTTAACCGATACCAGATCAATCCGATAACTTCATGCACAAAGATTTTGCTGTCATGCAGTGCCTCGGCGCGCGGCAGGAAAGCCAGCAGATCGATCTTATATCGTGTTGTGAATGCGACCGGCGCCTCGATGACCTCAAACCCTGCATGGCGGAATGTCATTGCAGCGCGTGGCATATGCCACGCGTGAGTGACGAGGTAAATTCTGCCGAAGCCGGCTGTTTGCAAGACTTGAAATGAATTGCGAGCATTCTCCAGAGTGTTGTCGGAAGTATCTTCGGTCCAGCGCACCGGCACGTGAAAGTCCTGCTGGAGAACAGTGCGCATCTGCTGCGCCTCGGAAAGATCGTTGCCCAGGGGTCTTCCGCCGGTCACCAGTATCGGTGTGCCATCATCACGATGCAGATTCGCGCCATAGCGCAATCGAGACAACACTTGCTCGCCGATGGTGTCCTGGCCTGAATATTCCGGTGCGTGGAAATAAGTCCCGCCGCCGAGTATCACTATCACATCGGCGTTCGGATGCTGGCTACCCAGCGCAGTCGTGTTTGCCTCCAACACGCGCAGCGCGCCCTCTGCAAAAATAGGCGTGGAGGCAATCCAGAGCAGACCAAACGAGGTAAATATCAAGGGTTTGGCGAGCTTGTGGCTGCGATACAGCAGGAAGATGCCCCATGCGAGCAACAGCAACAAGCTGAGCGGCGGCAACAAGAAAGCGGCAATGAAATTTGTAATGAACCAAGACATGACAGAACTTTGAGTTTCAGGACATGCACATCTTAACTGGGTTCGCTCGCTTTTCAGAAATACTTGCAGAGGGGTTCCTGCCGGTTATGGCGAATTATCCGGGATCAAATAGCGTTTGACAGGGTTGGACTGGCTGCAATAGAATGCGCGCCCTCTCGAGTTTTACTTATTGAATTTTTAGGAATTGTGGCTATGAAAACATTTTCCGCCAAATCCCATGAAGTCCAGCATGACTGGCTACTGGTAGATGCAGCAGATCAAGTGCTGGGCCGTCTGGCTGCACAGATCGCCTCGCGCCTGCGTGGCAAGCACAAAGCGATTTACACCCCGCACGTGGATACCGGTGATTTCGTAGTCGTGGTCAATGCTGACAAGCTGCGCGTGACAGGCAACAAGGCAGAAGCCAAGTTGTATCATCGCCACACGACTTATCCGGGCGGTTTGTACACCACCAACTTTGCCAAAATGCAGGCGCGCCACGCTGGCCGCGTTTTGGAAAAGGCAGTCAAGGGTATGTTGCCCAAGGGTCCGCTGGGCTACGCAATGCTGCGCAAGATGAAGGTGTATGCCGGTGCGGCGCACCCACATGAAGCGCAGCAACCGAAACTAGTTAATTTGTTGAAAGTATAATCATGAGCATAACTTATAACTACGGAACCGGTCGTCGCAAGAGTGCGGTGGCGC
>JBAQWL010000106.1:0-27664 GCA_049298895.1 Gallionella sp. | reverse complement strand
GGGCTACGGGCTGGGCGGCATGCTGCCCGAGATTAACGGCATGTCGTACATTGCGTTTCTCGCGGCGGGAACAGTGTGCTACAGCACCATGAACAGTGCCAGCTTCGAGGCGCTGTATTCCAGTTTTTCGCGCATGCACGAGCAGCGCACATGGGAGGCGATACTCAACACGCCCATTACGCTGGACGATATTGTGCTCTCGGAAATCCTCTGGGCGGCCAGCAAAAGTCTGTTGTCTGGCGTGGCGGTATTGCTGGTGGTCTGGCTGCTGGGATTGTCACACTCAGCGCTGTCATTGTGGGTCATTCCACTCTCTTTATTGGTGGGGCTGTGCTTCGCTTCATTGGGTCTGATCATGACTTCTCTTGCACCGGGATATGATTTTTTCATGTACTACTTCACGCTGATCATTACTCCGATGGTGCTATTATGCGGCGTGTTTTTTCCGGTTGAGCAGTTGCCGCCGTTGCTGCAAACGGTTTCATCCCTCCTGCCGCTCACACATGCGATCAATCTGGCTAGGCCGCTGATGAATGATACGATCCCGAGCCATCTTATATTGCATATTGGGGTTTTGATCGGCTACGCGTTAACCGGGTTTTATGTGTCGCTAGTGTTGTTCAGAAGGCGTTTATCCCGGTGAGGAATAACTATGTTATGGGTTAAGGCATTTCACATTATCTTTGTGGTGAGCTGGTTCGCCGGACTCTTTTACTTACCGCGAATTTTCGTCAATCACGCGATGGCGACCGAGCCAGCCGAAATCGCACGTCTCAAGCTGATGGAGCACAAACTGTACCGCTTTGTCACACCAATCGCGTGGTTGGCCCTGGGTTTCGGGTTATGGTTATGGCTGGGCTACGGTATTACCGGCGGATGGATGCACGCCAAACTTTTACTGGTACTGGTGTTGATCGCTTATCACTACTACTGCGGCAGGCTGATCAAACAATTTGCCTCCGACCAAAATACCCGAGGACACATCTTCTATCGCTGGTTCAACGAAATCCCGGTCCTTGTTCTGATCGCCGTGGTCATACTCGTCACCGTAAAACCTTTTTGATTCATGTCTGATTTTTTTGCCCCCTGCCCGCGCGGCCTGGAAGTCGTGCTCAACAATGATCTTGAAACACTCGGCGCGCAAAGTGTACGTAGCACCGAAGGCGGTGTACATTTTTCCGGCGACTGGGCGTTGTGCTATCGCGCTAATCTGGAGAGCCGTATCGCCAGCCGAATCCTGTGGCGAGTCAAAGAAACGCAATATCGCAACGAGCAGGACATCTATCAGGCGGTGTTTGGTCTGCAATGGCAGCGTTGGTTCGATGTCACCCACACCATCCGCGTGAATACCACGGCGATACGTTGTCCTTTGAAAAGCCTGGAATTCATTACGCTGCTGGTCAAAGATGCGGTATGCGACTGCTTCCGTGAGCATTGCAGCGAGCGCCCCAGTGTGGACACCGTGGATCCGGACGTGCGCATCCACGTGTTCATCGAGGACAACAAGCTGATGCTGTATCTGGACACCTCGGGTGACGCGCTGTTCAAGCGCGGCGTGCGTCAGCACACCAATATCGCTCCGCTGCGCGAGAATCTTGCCGCAGGCATTTTACGTTTGATGAACTGGCAGCCCGGCACGCCACTGCTTGACCCGATGTGCGGCAGCGGCACGTTTCTGATTGAGGCAGCGAAGATGTCGCTCAACATACAACCGGGTATCGCGCGCAGCTTTGCTTTTGAAAAGCTGAAGAATTTTGATGCAGTGACATGGAATAAGATGCGCGACCTAGCGATCGCCGCGGAACTGCCAGTAAAGCCTTTGGAAATATACGGCAGCGATCTGTACGGTGATGCACTAAAAGCCGCATGGCGCAATCTGGATGAAGCGGGATTATCGGACTGCGTGGAACTCAAGCAAGCCAACGTGCTTGAAATCTCGGCTCCAGCTGAACACGGCATGCTGGTGGCAAATATGCCCTATGGTGAACGCATGGGCGAATTGGATGAGCTGGCCGAACTTTATCCCAAGCTGGGAGATGCATTGAAAAAGAAATTCGGCGGCTGGACGGCGTATCTGTTTACTGCAGACAAAGCCATTTTGAAATTGATGCGCTTATCGCCTTCCAAGCGGACTCCGTTGTTCAACGGTGCAATCGAGTGTCGGTTGTTGGAATATAAAATTGTGTCTGGAAGCAATCGACCCAAAAATGGGTAGCTCGCTTGCGGGTTTATAATGCTGGCTATCTCTGCTGACTAATTAAGCTTCAAATTTTGCGTTCCGCTCATGACATCCCTGTCCAAAGAGTGTTTGCTCTCCAACTTAATGCGCAAGCGCAAATCGTTCACTGAGTCGGCATTTTTGAGCGCTTCCTCGTAAGAAATCATATCCTCTTCGAATAATTTGAATAGTGCCCCATCAAAGGTTTCCATGCCAAGTTCTCGCGACTGCGCCATCACGGTCTTGATCGAGTGAACTTCACCTTTGAAGATCAGGTCGGCAATCAGGGGAGAATTGAGTAAGATTTCGACTGCAGCAGCACGTCCCTCACCATTTTTATTCGGAATCAGGCGTTGCGAGATAAGCGCCTTGACGTTTAGTGACAAGTCCATCAGTAACTGAGAGCGGCGCTCTTCGGGAAAGAAGTTAATAATTCGGTCTAACGCCTGGTTGGCACTGTTAGCGTGCAACGTGGCTAGGCACAAGTGTCCGGTTTCGGCAAAAGCCACCGCATATTCCATGGTTTCGCGGTCACGGATCTCGCCGATCAATATTACATCGGGAGCTTGGCGCAAGGTGTTCTTCAGCGCGTTGTGCCAAGACTCAGTATCCACTCCAACCTCGCGGTGTGTTATCAGACAATTGATGTGTTCGTGGACGTACTCCACAGGATCTTCGATAGTGATGATATGCCCGTAGCTGTTCTTGTTGCGGTGACCAAGCATTCCGGCCAGCGTGGTCGACTTTCCGGAGCCGGTGCCGCCAACTACGATCACCAATCCGCGCTTGTCCATCACGATATCCTTGAGCACTTCCGGCATACCCATTTCGTCGAGGTCTGGAATTTTGGTGGTGATGGTACGCAGCACCATGCCGACATGTTGCTGCTGCATGAACACATTTACGCGGAAACGTCCGACGCCATGCGGGCTGATCGCAAAGTTGCACTCATGAGTAGATTCAAACTCGGATGCCTGACGGTCATTCATGATACTGCGAGCAAGCACTTGAGTGTGTGCAGCGGTAAGTGCCTGACTAGAAACCGGAGTCATTTTACCATCCACTTTGAAGGCTGGCGGAAAACCCTTCGTGATATACAAGTCAGAAGCATTTTTGCTGATCATGCCGCGCAACAAGTTATGTATCAAGTCGGTGGCCTGGTCTCTTTCCATGATTGAAACTCCTAGTGTAGATTACCGAAATGAGCAGGTGAGAATCCCTGCTAGCCGGGAAATAATTCTTTGTTCATCGCTTTACTACGTGCTTCAGTAGGGGTGATGATATTACCTTTGACCAAGTTGACTAGGCATTGATCGAGGGTTTGCATACCGGCGTTCTGACCGGTTTGAATGGCTGAATACATTTGTGGCACTTTGGCCTCTCTGATCAAGTTGCGGATTGCCGGGGTGCATATCATGATCTCATGCGCCGCCACCCGGCCTGTGCCATCTTTGGTTTTGAGCAGCGCCTGCGAAATTACTGCGCGCAGCGATTCTGACAACATTGCGCGCACCATCTCCTTCTCATCGGCAGGGAACACGTCGATGATGCGGTCGATGGTTTTGGCCGCAGAGCTGGTGTGCAATGTACCGAACACCAGATGCCCGGTTTCGGCAGCAGACATTGCCAGCCTGATGGTTTCCAGATCGCGCATTTCGCCGACCAGAATGATGTCAGGGTCCTCGCGCAGAGCCGAACGCAAGGCATTCTGGAAAGACAGGGTGTGTGGGCCGACCTCACGTTGGTTGATCAGGCATTTTTTGCTTTCATGCACGAATTCGATCGGGTCTTCTACGGTCAGAATATGGCCCATTTCGTGCTCGTTGCGATGGTTGACCATTGCCGCCAGCGTGGTGGACTTCCCGGAGCCGGTCGGCCCTGTAACTAGCACCATACCCCGTGGGAAATCGGAGATAGTCTCAAAACTTTTAGGGGCCTTAAGATCTTCCAGCGATAATATCTTGGATGGAATGGTACGCATGACGGCACCCGCACCGCGATTATGGACGAAAGCATTGACACGGAAACGCGCTAGACCGGGAACCTCGAAGGAGAAGTCGATCTCCTTGTTCTCTTCATAAAATTTGCGCTGTCCATCGTTCATGATGTCATACACCAGCGCATGCACTTCCTTGTGCTCCATCGCTGGCAGATTGATCCTGCGGATGTCACCATGTACACGTATCATCGGCGGCAGCCCGGCCGAAAGATGCAGGTCAGAAGCTTTGTTTTTGACGCTAAAAGCAAGCAGTTCGGTGATATCCATTATAATCTTCCCGGATTGATGGAGCGGCAGGGTGCCGCGAAATAAGAAGTGAGTGCGCACGGATTATGACAACAATCGCTTCCAACTTGCAAGCTGTGCGCGACGCGATAGCAATTGCGGCCGTCAAGGCCGGTCGTCACGCGGATGAGGTCAGTTTGCTGGCAGTCAGTAAGACCTTCCCGCCCGATGCGCTGCGTGAGGCCTGTCAGGCCGGGCAAACCCGCTTCGCCGAGAGCTATGTTCAGGAAGCATTGGACAAGATCGCCGCGCTGCACGGGTTGGGCATCGAGTGGCATTACATCGGGCCGATCCAGAGCAACAAGACGCGACCCATCGCAGAGAATTTTTCCTGGGTGCACAGCGTGGACAGATTGAAGGTCGCCGAGCGCCTGTCCGGGCAGCGCCCCGAGTTTTTGCCGCCGTTGCAGGTGTGCCTGCAGGTCAACATCAGCGGAGAATCGAGTAAAAGCGGTGTGCTGCCACGAGAGGTGGACGCACTGGCCCGTGACATCGCGAGACTGCCCAACCTGAGGTTGCGCGGGCTGATGGCGGTTCCTCAACCCAGCAGTGAAGTTGCTGTACAGCGTTTGCCATTCGCCCAATTGCGGCAACTGCTCAATCGTCTTAATCAACAGGGTTTGCAGTTGGATACGCTGTCGATGGGCATGTCGGACGATTTTGCCGCAGCGATATCCGAGGGCGCAACCATGGTACGTATCGGCACGGCCATCTTTGGCAACCGGACCTATCAAAAGGCCTGATTTATTACGGGGAAAAGGTTATGAATATATGTTTCATCGGCGGTGGCAACATGGCAACCGCACTCATCGGCGGATTGTTGGGCAAGGGATTTGATGCAAAGCAGATTAGCGTGGTAGAAATCAACCCTGACAATCGCACACGACTGCAACGTGATTTTGCGGTGCGCGTCGTGAAAAGCATCACCGATGGCGTGCAAGGGAGCCAGGTCATCGTCTTGGCGGTCAAACCGCAGCAATTGCGAGAAGTGGCGCAGCAGCTTGCCCCGATGCTTCAAGAGCATTTGCTGATTTCCATCGCTGCCGGCATCCGTGCGGTGGACTTGGCACGCTGGACAGGCAGCCAGGCAGTGGTGCGTGCCATGCCCAACACCCCTGCATTGATCCAACAGGGTATGACCGGTTTGTATGCCTTGCCAGCGGTGAGTGAAGTACAACGTGAACAGGCACAAAGCATTTTAGCGGCAGCAGGCGAGACTTTATGGTTGCAAGATGAAGTGATGCTGGATGCGGTCACGGCGATTTCAGGTAGTGGCCCAGCGTATGTGTTTTACTTCATCGAAGCATTGCAGCAAGCGGCTCTCGAATTAGGATTAAATGCCGGGGATGCACGTCGATTGAGCCTCGCGACTTTTCTGGGCGCCAGCAAATTAGCTGCGGTCAGCAGTGAAGACGTCAGCGTGCTGCGTTCTCGTGTTACTTCGAAAAATGGTACGACCGAGCGTGCGTTGTTAAGTTTAGCCGCCAATCAAGTTGCCGAGCATGTAGTGCAGGCAGCACGGGCCGCCGCAGACCGTGCCCGTCAAATGGGCGATGAGTTCGGTAACGAGCAAGGGAGTGGCCAGAATGTTTAATGAAGCTATGCTGTTCTTGCTTGATGTCTTGCTGCAACCGTTCGCGACGATATTGCTGCTGCGCTTTCACTTGCAATGGTTGCGCGCCCCGCTGCGCAATCCAGTCGGCGAATTCGTCATGGCGCTCACCAATTTTGTGGTGTTGCGCGTGCGCCGCTTCGTTCCCGCCGTAATGGGTATGGATAGCGCTACTCTGTTGCTCGCTTTATTGGTAGAAATGCTATATCTGAGCGGATCTCTGTGGGCACAGGGCTTCCCCTTACAAGGCTTCCCGCTGCCGGGGCTGATGCTGCTGGCTATGGTCAAGCTGCTCAAGATCAGCCTGTACCTGTTGATGGCAGCAGTGTTTGTGCAAGCGATCTTATCCTGGGTGAATCCCTACACATCAATTGCGCCGCTGCTGAACGCCATTACCCTGCGCTTTCTACAACCGTTGCGACGAACTTTGCCCAGCATAGGCAATTTTGACTTGTCTGCTTTACTGCTATTTATCATCTGCCAGCTTATCGTCATCGTGCCAATTCGCGTGCTGGAGGAGCTCGCTTTCGGGTTGCTCTGATATGAGCGAGTGGTACCGCTGTAATGGGGAAATAATCACGTTGAACTTGCATGTTCAACCCGGAGCAAAACGCAGTGAAATAGTCGGATTATATGGTGAGGCATTGAAGATTAAATTGGCTGCATCACCTGTCGCAGGACGTGCTAACGAAGCATTGCTGAAATTCATTGCGGAGATATTTTCTGTTCCACTTCGCCAGGTAGAATTTAAACAGGGATACCAATCGCGCTACAAAGTAGTGGCGATTAGCAGCAGCAGGGTAGATCCTGAAACCCTGCTAGAGTGACAATAAACTGGTTTAGATTTATGCTTGACCAGTTTGCTCAATGAATGGCCTGTGGAGTTCTGTGGTTAGCCTACATAAGGATAACATCGTACTGTTCCTGGCTGTAAATGGTTTCTACCTGCATTGAAATTGGCTTTTTGATAAAGTCGGATAGCTCCGCCAGCGCTTGCGATTCTTCCTCCAGAAATAGATCAATAACTTGCTGTGAGGCCAGAATGCGGTATTCGCGTGCATTGAATTGTCGCGCCTCACGCAGGATTTCGCGCAGGATGTCGTAACACACCGTCTGCGCGGTTTTCAGCTCTCCGCGTCCCATGCAGGTCGGGCAAGGCTCGCACAATACGTGCGCCAAACTTTCGCGGGTACGTTTGCGGGTCATTTCGAGCAAGCCTAACGATGAAAAGCCATTTACACTGATGCGTGTGTGGTCTCGCGCCAAGGCCTTGGTGAACTCTTCCAGCACCGCGTCACGATGTTCCTGGGTATCCATGTCGATGAAGTCGCAAATGATAATACCGCCCAAGTTGCGCAAGCGTAGTTGCCTTGCGATGACTTGCGATGCCTCAAGGTTAGTTTTGAAAATGGTGTCATCAAAATTTCTCAACCCGACAAACCCGCCAGTGTTCACGTCTACGGTTGTCATGGCTTCGGTTTGGTCGATGATCAAATAACCACCGGACTTAAGTTCAACACGCTTGGACAAGGCACGCTCAATCTCCTCTTCAACGTTATATAAATCGAATAGCGGGCGCGCTCCGGTGTAATGCTCCAATCGACCAGCCGCAACGGGATTGTAGGCTTCAGCGAATTCCAGCATCTTTTGGTGGGTGCTGCGCGAGTCGATCAGGATGCGCGTGGTGTCCTGGTTAACGAAATCGCGCAGCACACGCAAACTAATGTCAAGTTCCTGATACAGCAACTGTGGTGCGCTGGCAGTTTTTGAAGCGGCTTTTAGATTTGCCCACAACTTGTCCAGATAGGCAATGTCGGCGAGAAAGTCAGGATCGGTCGCTGCTTCCACAACGGTGCGGATGATGTAGCCTCCCATGTGATCAGGCGGTAAAACGGATTGCAACTTTGCGCGCAAAGCTTCTCGCTGCTCAGTATCCTCGATACGTTGCGATACCCCGATGTGTCTTTCTTGGGGAAGATACACCAGTGAGCGTCCGGCTATACTGAGTTGTGTGGAAAGCCGCGCCCCCTTGCTGCCAATGGGTTCTTTGATAACTTGTACCAGCAGGGATTGCCCTTCGAACATGATTTTTTCGATCGGCTTGAGGGTGTCGCCGTTGTTACTGTTTTCCCATATATCTGCCACATGCAAGAATGCCGAACGTTCCAAGCCGATGTCTATAAAAGCGGATTGCATGCCCGGCAACACTCGGATGACTTTGCCGAAATACACATTACTGACCATTCCTCGGCTGCTGCCGCGCTCGATATACATATCCTGCACCACCCCAAGCTGCATCACTGCGACGCGGGTTTCCTGAGGGGTGACATTGATGAGAATTTCCTCGCTCACGTAATAAGGCTCATGGTGTCCTGCAATCGAAGCGCTTCATCAACTGCACAGTTTCAAACAGCGGCAGACCCATTACCCCGGAATAACTGCCGGAAAGATGTTCGATAAATGCACCAGCCATCCCTTGGATGGCATAGCCACCGGCCTTGTCCAAATACTCTCGGTTGAGCAGGTAACGGTGGATTCGCTCCTCGCTGAGGGTGGTGAAACGTACCGTAGAGGTGGAAAGCACAACTTCAATACGTTCGTTCATTGCCATTGCAACCGCGCTTAGCACTTGATGCTCCCGTCCGGAAAGTTGGCGTAACATCTCTGCGGCCTGCTTGGAGTTTTCCGGTTTGCCCAGAATCAGCCCGTCAAGTGTGACCGTAGTATCTGCAGCCAGGACAGGGAATGGCCGCAGACTGCGAAAACGCAGTGACCCCCATCCTGTAAGTGCCTTTTCTTTGCAGATACGTTGCACATAGTCCGCTGGTTGCTCTTCAGGCAATGGAGTTTCGTCGACATCCACACTTCTGTGAGGTTCTTGGCGCAACAATAGCATCTCGAAATTAACACCGATCTGTTTGAGCAGTTCGCGTCGCCGTGGACTCTGCGAAGCAAGGTAGATGCGTGATAGCTTAATCATGGGGATAAGGATAACCCAAAATCATCTGAGTTCGCACAAATGCAGGGCAGGGAAACACGAAATTTCAATGTAGAGGGGCTTTCAGCTTGGCGAGACTAGAATTTGCGCCGTGCCGTTTACGGATTGACATGTGAGCAAGCAATTTTCGAGCAAGGCTACAGTGTGAGAATGAGGTAATTTTGCAGGCAATTCGCATAGCAGATGCCGCAACCAAAGCTATTATTCGCGATGATAAGGGTGATTGTGCATCATGCTGTGCGCCCGGTAAAGCTGCTCAGCAAGCAATACACGCACGAAGGCGTGCGGTAAGGTAAGTGCGGACAATGCCAGCAGTTGCCGTGCGGCTTCCTTGATCGAAGCATGTAAGCCGTCCGCGCCACCAATGATGAATGCGATATCGCTTCCTGCGCGCATCCAGCTCTGCATCTGTTCGGCGAGCTGACGGGTGGTCAGATGAGCGCCACGCTCATCCAAAGCGATGCTCAGGCAATTTTGCGGCAGAGCAGCATTAATGCGCTGTGCTTCTGCTTCTATGATCTGCGCCACTGTCTTTCCTGTATTGCGCGGCTCCGGCTTTATCTCCAGTAATTCGATCTTTGCCTCGCGCGGCATGCGCTTGGCAAATTCGTTGAAACCGGTCGTGATCCAGTCCGGCATTTTATGACCGACGGAGATTATGATTAACTTCATAAAAAAAATCTCGACCACGGAATACATGGAATAACAGCAAACTTCGCATTTTCCATGTTTACGAACCGGGATTTTTCGTTCATGAACAGGGAGCTATTCCGGAGTTTTAGCCAGCTTGGGGCGTGCCGCCTGCGCTTTGCTCCACAGCTCTTCCAGATTGTAGTAATCGCGGACGGCAGGCTGCATGATGTGTACCAACACCTCATTCAAGTCCACTAATATCCATTCTCCACTGTCATCTCCTTCTCGTCCCAACACTTCTTCTCCCTGTTCTTTGAGCTTGACTACCACATTATCCGCCAGCGCCTTGGTCTGCCGCTTGGAAGCAGCACTGGCAATGATCATGCGATCGAACAGGGAGCTGAGTTTACTGGTGTCGATCACGGTAATTTTGGTGGCCTTGATATCTTCAAGAGCGGCGACGACGGCTAGTGTTTTTTCTTCGGTGGTTAGCATGATGTGTACAGGTGATGTTGATGAATGTAGTCGGCCACCGCGTTGGGCAGCAGATAACGGATGCTGCGATTTTCTGCCACACGGCTACGGATCATTGTGGCGGAGATTTCCAGCTTTGGAATAGCCAATTCGGCGATGCCCCCGAAGGACTGTTGTGATATATCCTGCGCAGCCCTCAAGCGCTGCTGATATTGCAGGCGCAATTTTTGCGTTGCGCTGTGTATGCGTTCTTCCAGCGTGAAGCCAGGACGAAAACCCACCACGATGTGCGCCAACTCGAACAATTGCTCCCACTCGTGCCAGGTGTGCAATTCCAGAAATGCATCACCACCCATCAGCAGGCATATCGGTTGTGTTGCCCCCAATTCGGTACGTAATTCGCGCAGGGTGTCCACTGTATAGCACTTTGTGGGGCGATTTACCTCGCGGTCGTCCAGTACGAATGCCGGCTGGTCGGCAATCGCCAGCTGTACCATCGCGCTGCGATGCTGAGCGGATACCAGCGGCGTATCGCGATGCGGCGGCATGCCGGCCGGGATGAAACGGATCTGTTCGAGATCAGCCAGTTCCAGCATTTCTTCGGCAAGCCTCAAGTGCCCAAAATGAACCGGGTCGAAAGTGCCACCCAAAATGCCGATTGCTTTTTTGCTCACTGATTGCCGAGCCAGAGATTACAGCGCAAGACGGCGTGTATCTGCCAGCACTTGAGTGAGAAAAACGAGGAAGCGCGCCGCCGATGCGCCGTCAATCACGCGATGGTCATATGACATTGACAGCGGAAGCATCAGCCGAGCCACGAAGGTGTCGTCCTGATGCATGGGCTTGATGATGGCTTTGGATACACCCAGGATAGCCAACTCCGGCGCATTGATGATCGGCGTGAATGCGGTGCCACCGATCCCGCCCAGGCTGGAAATTGAGAAACAGCCGCCCTGCATCTCGGTTGCGGTGATTTTCTTCTCGCGGGCGCGAGCGCTGATCTCACCGAGTTCCTTGGCGAGTTGCACGATACCCTTTTTGTCCACATTTCGCAGCACCGGCACCATCAGTCCGTCCGGCGTATCGACCGCTACCCCAATGTGGAAGTATTGCTTGAGCACCAGATTTTCGCCACTGGCATCCAGCGATGCATTGAATTCCGGAAATTGTTGCAGCGCGACCACGACTGCCTTGAGCATGAAGGCCAGCGGCGTGATCTTGATGCTCTGCTTGACGTATTCGACATTAAGTTCCTTGCGGAAGGCCTCCATTTCGGTGATGTCTGCCTCGTCGAATTGCGTGACATGCGGAACAGTCACCCAGTTTCGATGCAGAATGGCACCGGAGATCTTCTTGATGCGTGACAGCGGCCTGGTCTCGATCGCGCCGAATTTAGCGAAATCCACCACCGGCATCGCCAGCACCTGCAATCCATTGCCGCCCGCGTTTCCGCGCGGTTGCGAGAGTTCGGTCTTGACGTAAATCTGGACATCATCTTTGGTGACACGACCTTTCTCGCCGCTGCCCTTGACTTGCGCGATCTGCACACCGAGCTCGCGCGCAAAACGACGTATGGCTGGGCTGGCGTGAGCTTTGCCGCCTTCAAACCCCTCTCGGTCACCCCTAAAGCCCGCAAGAGGTACGCCGGTGGGTTCCCCGCTACGACGCAGCGACTCTTCCGCAATCAGGGGAGGAGAGGGCGCGGCTCCCTTCCCTGACAAGGGGAGGGATGGGGAGGGTTTGGGGCTTTGAATAATTGGAACTGATACCGGTGCAGTCGTGGCCGCAGGCTTGAGAGCCTGTGGCTGGGATTGCAGTAACGAATCTGCGCACTCCAGGCTCAGGATCATCGAACCTTGTGATACCTTGTCGCCAACCTTGACCTTCATTTCCTTGACCGTGCCAGAGAATGGTGATGGCACATCCATCGCCGCCTTGTCAGTTTCGAGTGTGATCAGGTTATCTTCTGCGTTGATCTTGTCGCCGACCTTGACCATCACCTCGATGACACCCACGTCCTTGTAGTCGCCGATATCCGGCACCAATACTTGCTTTATTTCTGCCACGGGGTCTCCTCCTAACCTTAAACAGTCGTTGGGTTAGGTTTGTCCGGATTGATGTCATACAGCTTGATCGCCTTGCTGACCACGCTGGTCTTGATGGCGCCTTCTTCTGCCAATGACTTCAATGCGGCGATTGCGATGTAGTGACGGTCAACCTCGAAAAACTTGCGCAATTTCTTGCGTGTGTCGGAACGACCGAAACCGTCTGTGCCCAGCACCTTGTAACGCATGGGAAGTAATCCGCGGATCTGGTCGGCGAACGAGCGCATGTAATCAGTCGCGGCGATCACCGGACCGCTGCGCCCGGTCAGACATTGCTCGACATAACTGACCCGTGGTTTGGCTTCCGGGTGCAGCATGTTCCAGCGCTCGCAATCCAGACCTTCACGGCGCAATTCGGTGAAGCTGGTCATGCTCCAGATATCCGAGGCAACGCCAAAATCATTTTTTAGCAAAGCTGCAGCAGCGATCGCCTCACGCAATATTGTTCCGCTTCCGAGCAGTTGTACCCTGGGTGTCTTGATTTCCGCCTTGTCCTCGCTGAACAGATACATGCCTTTGATGATGCCTTCTTCCGCACCCTTGGGCATTGCCGGATGAGCGTAGTTCTCGTTCATCAGCGTGAGATAGTAGAACACATCCTGTTGTTCGACATACATGCGGCGCATGCCGTCGTGGATGATCACGGCGAGTTCATAGGCGAAAGTCGGGTCGTAGGACACGCAGTTCGGGATGGTTGCAGACATCAGATGGCTGTGACCATCCTCATGCTGCAGGCCTTCGCCGTTCAGCGTGGTGCGGCCTGCCGTGCCTCCGAGCAGAAAACCGCGCGCGCGCAGGTCACCCGCCGCCCAAGCCAGATCGCCGATACGCTGGAAGCCGAACATCGAGTAGTAAATATAGAACGGCAGCATCGCCTTGCCGTGGTTGGCATAAGCGGTGGCGGCTGCGATCCATGACGACATTGCACCGGCTTCGTTGATGCCTTCCTGCAATATCTGCCCGCTTTGATGTTCCTTGTAGAACATTAGCTGATCCGAGTCCTGTGGGGTGTAGAGCTGACCCACCTGCGAGAAAATGCCGAGCTGGCGAAACATGCCTTCCATGCCGAAAGTGCGCGACTCGTCAGGCACAATAGGCACCACTTGCTTGCCGATATTCTTGTCTTTGACCAGGATGCCGAGCAAACGCACGAATGCCATGGTGGTGGAAATCTCACGGTCTTCCGTGCTTTTGAGTAATACATCGAACACTTCCAGGCCTGGTATCTGTAGTGGCTCGTTGATCGGTGTGCGTTGCGGCACCACGCCCATGACTTTGCTGCGCTCCCTGAGATACTTCATCTCCAGACTGTCTTGTGCGGGACGATAGAAATTCAGGCTGGCCACTTGTTCGTCGTTTAGTGGAATGTTGAAGCGGTCGCGGAATTTGAGCAGCACTTCGCCAGCCATCTTCTTCTGCTGGTGGGTGATATTCTGGCCTTCGCCCGCTTCGCCCATGCCATAACCCTTCACTGTCTTGGCCAGGATTACCGTCGGCTGGTCAGTGTGCTTGGCCGCCGCCGCATAAGCTGCATATACTTTTTGCGTGTCATGACCACCACGATTCAAATACCAGATCTCTTTATCGGTCATGTCAGCGACCATCTCCAGCAATTCCGGATATTTGCCGAAAAAGTGCTGGCGTACGTATGCGCCATCTTTGGATTTGTAAGTCTGGTAATCGCCGTCCACTGCCTCCTGCATACGTTTTTGCAACAGCCCGTGTTTATCCTTGGCGAACAAGCGATCCCACTGGTCGCCCCATACTACCTTGATGACATTCCAGCCTGCGCCACGGAACACGCCTTCCAACTCTTGAATGATCTTACCGTTGCCGCGCACTGGGCCATCCAGGCGTTGCAAATTGCAGTTGATGACGAAAATCAGATTGTCGAGCTTCTCGCGTCCGGCCATAGATACCGCGCCCAGCGATTCCGGTTCGTCGGTTTCACCGTCGCCCAGGAATGCCCACACTTTGCGTTCAGCAGTCTGCGCCATGCCGCGATGCTCCAGGTAACGCATGAAGCGCGCCTGATAAATCGCCATTAGCGGACCCAGCCCCATCGACACAGTGGGGAACTGCCAGAAATCCGGCATCAGCCAAGGATGCGGATAAGAGGACAGGCCGCCACCTTCCGCTTCTTGGCGGAATTTGTACATCTGTTCTTCGCTGATGCGCCCTTCGAGGAAGGCGCGCGCATAGATGCCGGGCGAAGAATGACCCTGGAAGTAAACCAGATCGCCGCCGTGGTTGTCGGTTTTGCCGTGGAAAAAATGATTGAAGCCGATGTCGTACAAAGTGGCAGCAGAGGCAAAGCTGGCAATATGTCCGCCCAGCTCGGACGAATCGCGGTTGGCGTTCAACACCAACACCATCGCATTCCAGCGCGTCCAGGCACGGATGCGGTGTTCCAAATCCTGATTGCCAGTAGAACGCAACTCCTCACTCACCGGGATAGTGTTGCAGTATGGCGTGACAGCGCTGAACGGCATGCCCGCACCGGAACTGCGCGCCTTGGCTATCAATTGCTCAAGTAGGAAATGGGCACGTTCCGCGCCTTCTTTCTCCAGCACAGATTCGAGCGCATCCAGCCACTCTTGCGTTTCTTGTGGGTCGTAATCAGGTGTTGATGCCATCTTTCCGTTCTTTCCTATTGCTAGGTAATTTTAAGAGTCCCTTTGGGCTGAGCAATCTATAGTGTCTTGCTCGGTGATGATCCACTCGACTTTCACATCGGTCGCGTCCTGTGGAATTTGCCCCACGATTTGCAGAGCGAACGCTGCTGAGACCAACGCTGGGCGACGCGCATGTTTTCGATTACTTTGGCTCTTCAGCAGCTTGTCGTAAAATCCCCTGCCGTAGCCCAACCGTGCGCCATCTCTGCTGAAAGCCACACCCGGTAAAAGCGCGAATTCTACCTCATTTAGTGTGCTTAGCCGTTCGCAGCGCTCGACGATTGGCTCGCGTATTCCCCACAAACCAGCTACCAACTGGGTTTCAAGGTCTTCTACCCAATACAGGTCGAGTAGGTTGGTGTGGTGGTTCACGCGTGGCAAGGCTAATTTTTTTCCTTCCGCCAAAACCTTCTGTATCCAAAACTCGCTGGCGAACTCCGCGCCGAAATTCATGTAGCCCAATATCGCATCGGCTTGCTGATATTGGGGCAGTTGCATTAAACGTATGGTAATTGCCGCACTGTAAGCCACACGCATGTCGGGAGGCAGTTGCTCGCGAAGCTCGAGGGTTTTTTTACGGATATTATTTTTGGAGATTTGAGGTAAAGCCGGCATTGCAGATCAACCTAAAAACAGCCGATATGCCGGATTGTTGCTCTCATCCCAATAGCGGTAGCCCAAAGTATCGAGAAAGGTCTTGAGCTCCTTCTTGTCGTGGCGCGGCACTTGCATGCCGACCAGCACACGACCATAATCCGCGCCGTGGTTGCGGTAGTGGAATAGGCTGATATTCCAGTTATGGTCCATGCTGTTCAGGAACTTCATCAGCGCGCCGGGAAGTTCGGGGAATTCGAAGCGGAACAGGATTTCGTCTTTGGCCTCCGGCGCGCGTCCACCCACCAAATGACGCACATGCAGCTTGGCCATCTCGTTGTCACTCAGATCGAGCGTGGCCAGTTTGTTGCGCTGCAACTTGCTCACCAGATCGACGGTTTCCAATTGATCGCGCACCTGAATACCGACAAATACATGCGCCGCTCTTGGATCGGCATAGCGGTAATTGAATTCGGTGATGTTGCGCTTGCCCAGCAGCGAGCAGAATTTGCGGAAACTGCCGGGTGTTTCTGGAATTGTGACAGCCAATATTACTTCGCGTTTTTCGCCGATCTCAGCGCGTTCAGCGACAAAGCGCAAGCGGTCAAAGTTCATGTTTGCGCCGCCAGCGATGGCGATCAGCGTTTCGCCTTTGAGCTTGTTGCGTTCGGCATACAACTTGGCTCCGGCTATAGCGAGCGCGCCCGCCGGCTCGAGTATTGAGCGAGTATCTTCGAATACATCCTTGATCGCAGCGCAGGTGGCATCGGTATCCACCAGCACGATCTCATCCACCAGCTTGCGGCACAAACGGAAGGTTTCTGTACCGACCTGCTTCACCGCTACACCATCTGCAAACAACCCCACGTGCTCGAGTGTGACGCGCCGCTTGGCTTTCAAGGAGCGATACATGGCATCGGAATCCACCGGTTGCACGCCGATGATCTTGATATCGGGACGCAGTTGTTTGACGTAGGCCGCCACGCCAGAGACCAACCCGCCGCCGCCGATGGCGACGAAAATCGCATGAATCGGCTTGGTATGCTGGCGCAAAATTTCCATGCCGATGGTGCCCTGCCCTGCAATGACGTCGGGGTCGTCGTATGGATGCACAAAGGTCAGCTTTCCCTTTTTTTCCAGTTCAAGCGCATGCTGATAGGCATCGGAATACGAATCACCGTGCAGTACCACCTGCGCACCACGACTGGCAACCGCCTGGATTTTGATTTGCGGCGTAGTGGCAGGCATCACGATAACGGCTTTGCAGCCGAGCTTTTGCGCGCTGAGCGCCACGCCCTGTGCATGATTTCCTGCCGAGGCGGTGATGACTCCCCGTTTCAACTGCGCCGGGGTGAGCTGCGCCATCTTGTTGTACGCGCCGCGCAACTTGAACGAGAACACCGGCTGCATATCCTCGCGCTTGAGCAATACTGTATTGCCGATGCGCGCAGACAGGTTGGGTGCCGACTCCAGTGGGCTCTCGATCGCTACGTCGTAGACGCGCGCGTTAAGTATGCGTTTCAAATAACCATTCATGGACACCCCAATAAATTCGTTTTCTGGGCGAATCGCGTCGTCGCGTGCTCGCTCACTCCTTGTCTATCTATGCGATATGCCTCGTCGTTCGCTGCGCGGCTCCTTGCGGTGCTCGCGCGCGACACGGTGGGGCGAAGCCCTCCTAGTGCGGGAGCGCGAAGCAGCAGGCTTGCCCGCCCCGTATGCTTCGCATCGCCGTGTCCAGCCTGCCATCCCACAAAACGAATCTCTTGGGGCGTCCATCAACATATCCATAAAAAATACGCGCGCAGATTAGCATAAAAACACAGCGTAGCTCTTGCGATACAAGTAAAAATCGGTTCAAATGCCGCGCATGGAAAAAATTGATTCACGTGGCATCAATATAGAAACGCAGGTGAGTTACTTGCCGGAGCAATCCGATGAAGCGGGTAATCGTTTTGTGTTTTCATATACCATCACCATTACCAATCTTGGCTCTGTGCCAGCCAAGCTTCTCAGTCGCCATTGGATCATCACCGATGCCCACCATCATGTGCAGGAGGTGCGCGGGCAGGGCGTGGTAGGTGAGCAGCCATTGCTCAAACCCAGCCAGAGCTTCGAATATACCAGTGGCACGGTGTTGGCTACGCAGGTTGGCACGATGCGCGGCAGCTACCAGATGCAGGCCGAAAATGGCACGCTGTTCGACATCGAGATTCCACAATTTGTGTTGAGTGTGCCCCGTGTATTGCATTAGCGGTTGCGCTGCTGTCCTTCGCAACGTGCTGCAACACACTATTAAGAATGTGCTATTACCGTTGATTCTTCTCGCGGCCTGTACCTCTCCCAAGCCCCCGGTCGTCTCGCAGACCGAAAATGTTGCACCCTATGCGCCGTTTGCAGTCAGCAAGTGGGAGATGCTGCCAGATTGGCAGACGATAGATTTGCAACCGACCTGGGCGGCTTTTTGGCAAAGCTGCAATGCACTCAGGAATAAGCCCGATTGGCAGCCGGTCTGCGCGCGCGCCAACGGGTTGACGCAGCCGGACAACTCCTCGTTGCGCGCCTTTTTCGAGGAAGGCTTCACCCCCTACCAAGTGTTCAACCCGGATGGCACTTCGCAAGGGTTGATTACCGGATATTACGAACCCAAGCTCTACGGCAGTCGTGTTAAAACCGCGCGCTTTCGTTATCCGCTATACGGTGTGCCTGATGATTTACTGACTATCAATTTGAGCGAAGTCTATCCGGAGTTGAAGGACTTGCGTTTGCGCGGACGTAAACAGGGAAACCGCATCGTGCCTTACTATAACCGTGACGAGATCGATAATGGCAAGGCCCCGTTGCAGGGTCGCGAACTATTCTGGGCGGACAATGCGGTCGAGCTGTTCTTCCTGCAAATCCAGGGCTCAGGGCGCATCGAATTGCCTGACGGCAGCATGGTGAAGGTTGGTTATGCCGAACAGAACGGGCATCCTTACACTTCTATCGGCAGGAAGCTGGTCGAAATGGGCGTGTTTACTCTCGAAGAGTCCTCGATGCAAAACATCAAGTTGTGGGCTGAAAAAAATCCCGAAAAATTGACCAGCCTGTTAGGGCAAAATTCCAGCTACGTATTCTTCCGCGAGTTACCTAATGAATTGCCCGCGCCGCTCGGTGCCTTGGGTGTGCCGCTGACCAATGAATACAGCCTGGCGGTGGATGCGCGCACTATCCCGCTCGGTGCCCCGGTGTTCCTCTCCACCACTTATCCGAATACAACCGAGCCGCTGAACCGCCTGATGCTGGCGCAGGATACCGGCGGCGCAATCAGGGGAGCGGTGCGCGGCGATTTCTTCTGGGGTTTTGGCCAGCAGGCGGGTGCCCAAGCGGGGCGTATGAAACAGACCGGACAGATGTGGGTGTTGTTTCCGAGGGGCGCGGAGCCCGAGCTGCAACCATAAGTGGATGACGCAGTCAGCATACGAGCTGGGCACAAGTTATGCGGCGGGATTACCTGCCGCTGCTATCATCCCATTAGTCTAGGAAATGTACGCAATTGCAGCCGTTACGCTCGGCGGTAAGTAATTTCAGCTTGGCCAGCTGAATGAGCCACTCTTGGGTAGCTTCTTTTTCCGGTACGCGCTGAATGCCGCTTATGCTGATAGTGACTACGCCATGTGGGGGTGTTGTGGTGCAGAATATTGAGTGCACCCACCCACTTTCAGAGCTACTGGATGTGCTGAAGAAACGGGTGAGTACGCCATCGACACTTCGCACCTGGTAAAGGATTGGGAAACGTATGCTTTGATAATCATGCTGCCCCTATTTTACGGCAGGCTGGTCTAGACTTTTTTCGAGTTCTTCGGCAGGTATAAAACCCGGTAATTGTATGCCACTGGCAAAAATCAGATTTGGCGTGCCACCGACCCTAAATTTCTGGGCCAATGCTTTGACCTTGTCGGTTTGCGGGGTGTCACATGTGACATTTCTGGGGGCGATACCGCTCAGCATCCAATCGTCCCATGCTTTGACTGGATTTTTTGAGCAAAGGACATTGCGCACGATTTCTTCCGAACCAGGGAAAATCGGGTAGAGAAAGCTGTATATCGTGACATCGTTGACTTTACTCAACTCTTTTTCCAGTCGTTTGCAATAACCACAATTCGGATCAGTGAATTGAGCCATCCTGCGCTTACCGTTACCTACAACTTTCTTCACTGCAAGCTCCAGCGGCAGTTGATCGAAATCAATTGCGAACAAAATGCGCCGACGCTCATCGCTCATATTGCGGCGGGTTTTGGCCTCGACCACATTACCATCGAACAGATAAAGTCCTTTTGCATCGGTGTACAGCAGTTGGCCATCGACGACAATTTCGTACAGCCCTGAGTATGGAGTAATGACAATATGTTCGAGTTTGCCTATCTCAGGGAATTTGCTTTGTAGCGACTGGCGTATTTCCTTCTCCCCGGCGTGCGCGGAAGAAAAAATAACGAACAACAACAGGATCGGCCATTTTGGTATGGTCAGCAAGGATGATTTTTTCATGGCAGTTACCTGTTCTCTGTTAGTTAAGGGCGTATTGCATCAGTATTTTTTTTAAAGGTGTGATGCGATTGGTGGCGTGCAGTCCCAGATTGCGCAGGGTACGCAGCAAAGGGACGTCATTGTTGAACAGATGTTTCAGTGCGTAAGTCGTGGCCTGCATTGCGTAGATATCTTCCTTGCGTTTTCGTTCATAACGCCGCAGTAAATATGGGTCGCCGCAATCGTTTAGCACACCGTGTTCCATCAGCAACTTAGCCAGTTGGCGCGCATCTCGAAAGCCTGCATTCACTCCTTGGCCTGCCAGCGGGTGGATATCGTGTGCGGCATCGCCTATCAGTGCCACACGCGGTGCAATGATGTGCGGCAGAATCAGCATACGCAATGGAAAAGCAGCTGGAGGAGTGATGATCGACAGCTCTCCGAGCATGTGTTGCGAAGCAGCAGCTATCTGGGTACACAGTTCATCATGCGAAAGTGACAGCAGATTTGCCGACCGCTCGGGGCTAACCGACCAAACCATCGACACCTGCCTTCCCGGCAACGGCAGCAGTGCGAGAATGCCATTGGTCTGGAACCATTGGTATGCGATCCCGCGATGCGGGAGTGAGCAAGTGAGGTTGGCAACTACACCGAATTGCTGGTAATCCACTGGCGTGGCGCTGATACCAGCTTGTTCACGCACCCATGAATCGCGTCCGTCGGCACCGACTATCAGTCTGGCGTTCAGGGTACGTCCATCTTTCAGCGTGAGCTTAGCTGCCGCGTCGGTAAATTCGAGCCTGGCGCAAGTCGCCGGTTGCAACAATGTCAGGTTTTCCTGTTGTTTTAAGGTCTGCCACAGGGCGTATTGCAATGCGCGATTTTCCAATATGCACGCCAGTTCCGCTACGCCCATCTGGTAGGCGCTGAATTTCAGTTCTGCGCCGGTGTCGCCGAATACGCGCATCGCTACTACCGGCGCAATGCGGCTGGAATCCAGTAAATTCCATACACCAGCTTGTTGGAGGAAGTTACGGCTACCTGGGCTGATTGCATAGATACGATTATCCCAGTCGGCGAACGGCTCTGGTGCGGCCTGCCTGTCCACCAACGCTAACGAAAGCCCACTGAGTTTGAGTGAGGCGGCCAGGCTGGCACCCACCAGCCCTCCGCCTATAATCACAACATCGAAATTCATGAAGTCAATCATAGCATGTCACCCAGTTTCATTTATAATCCCATCCCCTCGCGGAAATTCCCTTGAGGAAAACAAGATGCGCATTGGCCCTTACCAACTAAAAAATAACCTCATCGTTGCACCCATGGCGGGAGTGACAGATCGTCCTTTTCGCATGTTGTGCAAGCGTATGGGTGCGGGCATGGCAGTGAGCGAGATGGTCTCGTCAAATTCGTTGCTGTATGGCTCAGAAAAAACCCTGCGCCGCGCTAACCATGAAGGCGAAGTTGATCCAATCTCGGTTCAGATCGTCGGAGCCGACCCCGACATGTTGGCGCAGGCCGCGAAACACAACGTGGATCGTGGTGCGCAGATTATAGACATCAACATGGGCTGCCCGGCCAAAAAAATCTGCAACGTAATGGCTGGATCTGCGCTATTGCAGAATGAGCCGTTGGTCGCTCGATTGCTGGAAGCGGTGGTCGGCGCGGTGGATGTGCCGGTGACACTTAAGATACGCACTGGCTGGGACAAACAGAATCGCAACGCGATACGCATCGCCAAGATAGCCGAATCATCCGGCATCCAGGCGCTGGCGATACATGGGCGTACCAGAGCCTGTGCCTATACCGGTGATGCAGAGTACGACACTATTGCCGCAGTGAAGGACAGCGTTAACCTGCCCATCATCGCCAATGGCGACATCACCACGCCTGAAAAAGCCAAACATGTTCTGAAATATTCCGGTGCGGATGCCGTGATGATAGGCCGTGCAGCGCAAGGACGTCCGTGGCTATTCCGCGAGATCGAGTATTTCCTCAATACCGGCTTGCATCTGCCGGCGCCGGAAGTAGATGAAATCCATCGTGTGCTGCTGGCACACGTGCATGATCTGTACGATTTTTACGGTGAGCACACCGGACTGCGCGTGGCGCGCAAACATATCTCATGGTACACCAAAGGACTTGCAGGTTCGGCACACTTCCGTCACCGGATGAATCAATTGGAGAGTCCTACCGAACAGTTGTCGGCCGTGGACGAGTTTTTTGCCGAGCAAGCGCAGTGTGGAATAATCCTGCATTACGTCGAGGAGTTGGCCGCATGAGCGAAGGCTTGATCAATGAGAATGAAATGGCGCGTTATGTGCGCAAGTCGCTTAAGGAGTATTTCAAGGATCTCGATGGCGAAGAACCCTGCTGTGAGATGCATGACATGGTGATGAACTGCGTCGAAAAGCCACTACTCGAAATGGTACTGGAGTATGTTGGCGGCAATCAGACTCGCGCTGCAGAGGTGCTCGGCATCAACCGCAATACTTTGCGCAAGAAAATGCTGGAACACGGCATCACCTGAATTACGTCCACGCGGCATACACGCGTTCTAGCTTGCTTCGTGCTCTGTATGCTCAGTGGCCATTTTTCTTTGAAGTAGCAACCACTCCATCTCTTGATAATCGGGATCGTTATGGCAGCAATCCAGCAAGCACTTATTAGTGTATCGGATAAATCCGGCGTAATAGAATTTGCACAGGGCTTGAACCAGCTGGGCATCAAGATCCTCTCTACCGGCGGAACCGCCAGGCTGCTTGCCGACAACGGCATCCCGGTCACCGAAGTGGCGGACTACACCGGCTTCCCCGAAATGCTCGACGGGCGAGTAAAGACGCTGCAACCGAAAGTGCATGCGGGTATCCTGGCGCGGCGTGATGTGCCGGAACATGTCGCCACATTGAAGAAACACGACATCCCTACCATCGATCTGGTGGTGGTGAACCTGTATCCGTTTGAGGCGACCGTCGCCAAGCCGGAATGCACTCTGGAAGACGCCATCGAGAACATTGACATCGGCGGACCGACGATGGTGCGCGCGGCGGCTAAGAACCACGGTCATGTCGCCATCGTCACCGATCCGGGGGACTACGCGGATGTGCTGGCAGAGATGCAAACCAATAAGGGTGCCGTGAGCAACGCGACACGATTTGATTTGGCGAAGAAGGCGTTTTCGCACACCGCCGCTTATGATTCCGCAATCAGCAACTATCTCACCGCAGTCAACCCGGACGGCAGCAAGAGCGCGTTCCCGTCGCAGATCAATTTCAACTTCGCCAAGGTGCAGGATATGCGTTACGGTGAGAACCCGCACCAGAGCGCCGCGTTCTACCGTGACCTCGTTATGGTGCCGGGCGGCATCGCCGATTACACCCAATTGCAGGGCAAGGAGCTTTCCTACAACAACATCGGCGACGCCGATGCCGCGTGGGAATTGGTCAAGACCTTCGATCAACCGGCCTGCGTGATCGTCAAGCACGCCAACCCGTGCGGCGTGGCCATCGCCGACAGCGCGCACAACGCCTACAAGCTGGCATATGCCACCGACACCACTTCCGCATTCGGCGGCATCATCGCCTTCAACCGTGAGCTGGATGCCGACAGCGCAGCATCGATCACTGCCAACCAGTTCGTCGAACTGATCATCGCGCCTTCCGCTTCCGAGGCGGCACTCAAGGTGACGGCAGCCAAGCAGAACGTGCGCGTGCTCACTGTGCCGCTGTCGAATGCGCACAACTCTTTCGATTTAAAGCGCGTCAGCGGCGGGCTGCTTGTGCAATCTCCGGATACGCTCAACGTGCAGGCTGCGCAATTTAAGGTGGTGACCAAGGCGCAACCCAGCGGAGAACAATTGCGGGATCTGCTGTTCGCCTGGCGCGTGGCTAAATACGTGAAATCGAATGCAATCGTATTCTGCAAAGGCGGGCAGACGCTGGGTGTGGGTGCGGGGCAGATGAGCCGCGTGGACAGCACGCGCATAGCCTCCATCAAGGCACAGAACGCGGGCCTGAGCCTGGTGGGTTCGGTGGTCGCATCGGATGCGTTTTTCCCGTTTCGCGATGGGCTGGACGTGCTGGCTGCAGCTGGCGCCAAAGCGGTGATCCAGCCTGGCGGTTCTATGCGTGACGCGGAAGTGATCGCGGCGGCGGATGAGCATGGAATTGCGATGGTGTTTACCGGCTACCGCCACTTCAGACATTGATGCAATACAGCGTGAAAGGTGATGTTCACCTTGCGCCTATGGCGCGACCCTCCCTGCCGGGAGGATGTGAGTGTCGCGGCTTCATTTTTCACGGGTTTAACTTATGAAATTACTAGTCATCGGTTCCGGTGGACGCGAACATGCATTGGCCTGGCGTTTATCACAAGATGCCAGAATACAGAAGGTATATGTCGCGCCAGGGAATGCCGGCACCGCTTTGGAAGATGGCCTGGAAAATGTTGCCCTGCAGGGTATCGATGAATTGCTTGTCTTCGCGCAGCGCGAGGATATCTATCTGACCGTGGTCGGCCCGGAGGCGCCACTCGCAGAGGGTGTGGTGGATGCTTTTCGCATGGCCGGGTTGAGGATATTCGGCCCGACCAGGGCGGCTGCACAACTGGAATCTTCCAAAGATTTCGCCAAGCGCTTTATGACACGGCACAGTATTCCCACTGCGTTCTTCGAGACCTTCAGTGACATTGCAGCTGCGCATGCATATGTCAATCAACACAGTGCGCCCATCGTCATCAAGGCAGATGGACTGGCGGCGGGTAAAGGTGTGGTGGTGGCGAGGACTTCGGACGAGGCGCATCAGGCTATCGATATGATGCTTTTCGACAACAAGCTGGGCGACGCTGGTGCGCGCGTGGTGATCGAGGAGTTTCTGACGGGAGAAGAGGCCAGTTTCATCGTGATGGTGGACGGCAAGCATGTGCTGCCGCTGGCGACCAGCCAGGATCACAAGCGTCTGCTGGATGGCGATAACGGCCCCAACACCGGCGGTATGGGGGCATATTCACCTGCACCTGTCGTGACACCGCAAATCCATGCGCGGGTATTGCGCGAAGTGATCCAGCCGGTGGTGCGCGGCATGGAGCAGGAAGGGATCCCTTACACCGGATTCCTGTATGCCGGGCTGATGATAGACCCGCAGGGCGGCATCAAAGTGCTTGAATTCAATTGCCGCATGGGCGATCCAGAAACCCAGCCCATCATGCTGCGCCTGAAGAGCAGCATGCTGGCACTGGTCGATCACGCCGTGAACGGCACCCTCGACAAGGTCGAAGTGGAATGGGACAGGCGCACCGCACTGGGTGTGGTGCTGACGGCGGCTAATTATCCTGACACGCCCCGCAAAGGTGACGTCATCACCGGTCTGCCGAAAAGAGCGCTCGAAGATGCTCATGTATTCCATGCTGGTACCACGCGACGTGATAGCGATGTGGTCACCAGCGGCGGCAGGGTGTTGTGTGTCACTGCCTTGGGCGATAGCGTGAAAATGGCACAGCGCCGCGCCTATCAACTTGCTGATGAAATCAGTTTCGACGGTTGCCAGATGCGTCGGGATATTGGCTACCGTGCGATAAATGGTGGCTGGAAGTAATTGTTTCGACACAGCGCATCCTGCCGACGCATCGCCGCGCACCTCAGACGCGGCGGCCTGATCGCCTATCCCACCGAATCCTGCTACGGACTGGGCTGCGATCCGGACAATCGCATCGCAGTACAGCGGTTGCTCAGGCTCAAACGGCGCCCACAATACAAAGGACTGATTGTCATCGCGGCCAATTATCGGCAGGTAGCCCGATATCTACAGCCGCTCACGTCAGACCAGCAGCAGAAGCTCAGCGAGGCAGGTGCTCAAGCGATCACCTGCCTGATGCCGGCCCGCCGATCAACACCACGCTGGTTGTGCGGCTCGCACGATACCCTGGCTGTGCGCCTGACCGCGCATCAGCAGGCCGCACAACTGTGTCGCGGCTTGCACAGTGCCCTGGTTTCCACCAGTGCCAATCGCAGTGGACAGCGTCCCGCCAGAACCTATGCGCAATGCCAGCATTTGTTCGGACGCAAGGTGTGGGTGTTGCCGGGGTGCGTGGGGAAACGCAAAAATCCTTCGACCATCAGGTCGTGGGCGGATGGCAAAATATTACGCAGTTAAACATCTGGATTAATCCCTTCGGGTCTAATTCCCCGCCGCTTGCGGCGAATGATTTGACCAGATTCGGATTTGATACCCCGTAGCTTGCTGCGGGGTTCTTCATTCATGAGCAGCTTCGATTCCGCAGCCGTAAGATAATATCCGGTTGAACTGCAAGATTTGATTGTTACGCGCCTCGAACAAGTGGACGGCAAGAAATTCCGGCGCGTCAGTTGGGACAGGCCAGAAGGGGTCGGAAGCATAAGCTGCATCCTGGAAGGGGGCAACGTGCTGGTTCGGCGGCGACATGGATCTGACTCCGTACTACGGTTTTATCGAGGATGTGGTGCATTTCCATCAGACCTGCAGGAATGTGCTTACTTCGTTCGGTGCCAATCTGCATGCCAAGTATAGAAAAGGTGTGATGATTATTTCTTTATCAAGCATCGCAACGAGCCGCGCGGTGTAGGCGGCATTTTCTTCGACGATCTGAGCATGCCCGTTTCGATACCGCCTTCGGCGTTCAGCAAAGCGTCGGAGATCATTTCTTGTCGGCCTACGTGCGGATACTTGAACGTTGAAAGGATACACCCTACGGTGAACGCGAACGTGACTTCCAACTATACCGGCGAGGACGCCATGTCGAATTCAATCCGGTGATCAATCGAGGCACCAGCTTCGGCCTGAAAACCAGCGGACGTACTGAGTCAATTCTGCTGTCCATGCCACCACTGGTGAAATGGCGTTATAACTGGAAGCTGGAAAAAGGTACTGCTGAGGCACAGTTGTATGAGCAATTTTTAGTGCCTAAAGATTGGGTGTGAAGGGATTGCAATAATAAGATCAGTAAATAGTAATTTTCTTACGCAACGAAAATCCTTATCGGAAAACTGATGGGTTTTTTTTCTTGAGGCCTGACAGACGGCTTGGTTTACATCAGTTCTATCTAGCTGGTAAATATGAGTATGCTATGCTCTGTGTGGTTGTTTCAGTGATGGTTTGTAATGAGGTTAACTCTCTATTTTTTGTTACTGGTTGCCTTTCCCGCTATGGCGAATCAGGATGCGGATTTTCTTGCGGCACACGATGCCTTTCGCGCCGGTGACAGCGTCAAACTGCAACGGTTAGCGCAGCGGCTGAAAAATACACCGCTGGAGGTTTACGTCAATTATTACCAATTGCGCATGGATATGAACAAGGCCGACACGGGAAAGGTCAAAAAATTTCTTTCCCGGCCGGAAGACACGCCGATGATCGATCAACTACGCGGCGAATGGCTCAGGCTGCTCGGCAGCAAACAGCAGTGGGAGCAGTTTGATGTGGAATATCCTCGCCTGCTTAGCGAAGATGTCGAGCTGACTTGCTATTTCTTGCAGTCGCGCCTGCGCAATCAAGACAAGTCCGCTTTGCGTGATGCACGTGCATTGTGGTTTAGTG
>JBAQWL010000105.1:0-2798 GCA_049298895.1 Gallionella sp. | reverse complement strand
GGCTGGGCAATGAAAAACGCTATGTAAACCCACAAGTCGCGCTCCATCTGCCGAACTCTTAACGCTTCATTTTTTAAGGAATCATCATGAAAAACATTTTTTCTGTACTGTTTGGGTTGCTTGGGGTTGGGGAAATCCTGCGCCTCGGTATCATCGCAACCAACACGGCCACCACCACCACGTTCACTGATACCGCTGGTCCGCACGATGTTCAAGAATCCATTGTCGAGAACATCACGGGAACGGGCGGACAGGATATCTCGCAGATGGACTTTGTGGGCGCCGGCGCGATCATGAAGTATCAGACCGCGCTCATCCCGTACGCTGTTGGGGCAACGACTGCGGCTCAAAATACTTCGTCTGTGACGACCACGCTGCAGCCTGGGGTGTATTTCGCCACCAATTCTGTGTATGCGGTGAACAAGCCAACCCTGCAGGCCGGGTTGGGCATTGCCGGGGTAGGATGTGCCACTACTGGTGTTCTCAACATCAACTACCTGAACGTGTCCAGTGCCGCGCTGACTCCAACTGGTGAAGCGAACGACGTGATCGAGATCAAGGCCGGCGGGGGCAGTTTGACTACGACTGCAACGCTTTCCCCGACAGCCGTTTCGCTGAACACTTCGGCAGAGCAGACGTTCACCTTGGCAACCAGTGCTACCGCGCCGGTTATCTGCTTGCCTGGCACCTTGGCCATCGTCAATAAGCCAACCAATCAGGCTGGTTTGGGTTACTCACCGTTTGCGCGTGTCGTCGGCATCAACCAGGTCGCTATCACGTTCTGCGCGGTATCGAGCGGCGCGGTGACTACGGCGATCACCCCGACGGCAGCGGAAGACTGGAAAATGGCCTTTCTGCCACAGTTGAACGCCTTCAATCCAACGTACATCTACGGCATCCCATCTGGCGCAACGGCCACGGGTGCTTCAACTACGCTGGAGCAAACGTCTGGCGTGACCGGGATCCTGTTGTCGGATACCATCAGCGGTATTGCAAGGGGCACGACTCAAGTGCTTTGCATGATTGGCAGTTACCGCGTGACATCGGCTGGTGTGATCGGTATCACTTATGGATCTCCTGGTGCTACTGTCACTCCAACTACATCCGAAGTGCTGCTGGCCACCATCCAGCGTCAGCGTCCGCTGAATCCGATGATGATCTACGAACAGGCCTTGGCTACTTCCGCCGTCGCAGCGACGACATCCGTGGAAGTCACCACGACCGTCACCGGCTTGCTGGTGAGTTCGTCTGTCATCGTCAACAAGCCGACCTGCACAGCCGGGCTGATCGTCACCAATGCGCGCGTATCGGCAGCGGATACCCTGGCGGTGCAGTACACCAACCTGACGACCACTTCAATCAACGTGCCTTCCGAGACTTACACGATCGGCAACGTGCAATTGCAGGGTCCAGGACTGGGGTTGACAACCACAGCCGGATTGTTCGTGGCGCAATCGTACTACCCATCGCTGCAACAAAGCCTGAAGTTGGCCGAGTCCTTGCGGACTGCATTGCTGGCGATCGACACCGTGGCAGCTACCGGAGCAAGCGTTTAAGTTGCAATTTGTAGGTTTTTTGTTGTAAAGTGAACCCTAATCCTCGCAATGAGGGTTAGGGTTTTTTGTTCAACAGGAGAATGTTTTTCATGAAAATCTGCAAGAAGTGCAGTGGATCAGAATTTTACAAGAATGGTCAGTGCAAGCCATGCCATAAAATTGCTTATGATAAATGGAAAGCTAAAAATCCAGAAAAGATAAAAGCTGATACATCTGAACGAACTGCAAGATGGCGTGCCAAAAATCCAGAAAAATCAAAATCAAGAACTGCAAGATGGCAAAAAGAAAATCCTGAAAAATGTCGTGCAGCACAAGCAAAATACCGTGCAGCATATCCAGAAAGATGTAAAGCATCTGGAGCGAAATACCTTGCTAAAAACTCAGAAAAGAAAAAGGCTTCGCAAACAAAACGGCGTAAAGATAATCTCCATAGGGATGCTGCAAACAGCAGTAGAAAACGCGCTGCTAAAATCAATGCAATACCGAAATGGTTCGGTGAATTGGATGAACTGATTATTCAAGAAGCTCATTCTTTAGCAAAACAAAGAACAAAAGTAACTGGATTTAAATGGCATGTCGATCACGAAGTGCCATTGCAAAGCAAGCTGGTATGCGGCTTTCATATCGGCTGCAATATCCAAGTAATCCCCGCTTCAACCAATATATCCAAAGGCAACCGCCATTGGTTAAACATGCCGTAATCAAGGAGACACACATGCGAGTAACGATTGCAATTCCAGCATATCAAGGAGAAAGATTTATCAGGGCTGCCGTAGATTCAGCGCTATCTCAAGTTCTGATGGCCGATGATGGTCTACCCGAGTTGTACGAGGTTTTGGTACGCGACGATGGTTCAACCGATGGAACACTTAAGGCATTGGAAGACATCCAAGACACTCGGTTGCGCATCGTTGCTGGAGATCATTGCGGTGCAATTGCCAAGTCTTTCCAGGCAACGCTTGACTTGATTACCACACCGTTTTTTGTCATCTGCGGGCAGGATGATTTGATGGACACGAATTACTTGTCACGCACAATGGCAGAAATGAAAGATGGTGTGGCAATGGTGGGATGCCAACCGAGATTTATCAATGCCGATGGATCGCCATATATCAACCCTGCTGACCCGCGGCTGGCTATTCCCAAGGCATTCAATATGTCTCGCGAACAATGGCAGGCACTGTTCAAGATCGGCAATATCTACTTTGGCATCAACACCTATCTACGCACCGCTGTCATCGA
>JBAQWL010000104.1:0-4140 GCA_049298895.1 Gallionella sp. | reverse complement strand
TGTCTGCTGTTGGTGCCGCTGACGCTGAACCGGCTGGACACCTTCTCTACCCCCTTGAAGCTATGGGACGATGCCGAAAAGTTGGTGCGGGGCAAGTCCGGTGTGGTAGGCGTCGAACGCGTGTACTACAATCGTGGCACCGAATTGGGGAAGCTCAAACGCTACGAAGAAGCCGCCGCCGATTTCAGTAAGGCGATTACCATTCACCCGTTTGATTATTTGTATGGTAATCGCGCCACAGCTTATTACTTTATTGGGCAATATCAGCAGGCGCTACTTGATTATGATCGCGCCATCGCGCTTAATCCCGGCAATCCCAAGTCCTATTATGGTCGTGCCCTGACTTACCGTGCCCTTGGGGACTTCGCGCCAGCTCAAGAGGATTTCAGGAAAAGCTGCGCGCTGGGGTTATGCCCTTAGATATTGGTGACTGCCGCGGCTGAATAAACTGCTGCAAGTTGCAGATGCAAGGGTGGATCCGAAGGAGCCACCAACCACTTCATTCAGCCACTAAAGGACGGCGGCTAAGTGGCTGGTTATCAGACCCGCACTTTATACCCGCACCATGCATAAAAGTTCGTTTTGCGCTATTTCTTGTCCAACTTATCGATGGCATCGGGATCATACTTGCCCATTGTGTCCCTGGTGGTAAAACCTTCGGTAATACCTAGAGTGATGGGACGAAAGACATCCACCTTCTGGAAAAATTGGTCTACAAAGTAAATCCGCCCATCGGTGTCAACCGCGATACCGGAAGGTAGCATGTACTTGGCTGGCCCGCCGCTCTCTGATCGACTGCCTATGGCCAACAGCAGTTGGCCATCAGGGTTGAATATCTGAAAATTGCCGAAAGCAGCATCCGCCACATAGATGTTCCCGTCGGTGTCTACGGCAGCTTCCTTGGGGCGGGAGAATTGCCCGCCCTGCCGACCGATGGAGCCGAATTTGCTCATGAACTTACCGTCGGCACTGAATTTTTGGACGCGGAAGTTGCCACCATCAACCACATACAGTGAACCGTCCGCAGCGACCGTCACGTCCCGCGGCAGGTTGAGTTCGCCGTCCTTGATGCCGCGGCTGCCAATTTCGGAAAGTTTCTCGCCGCTTTTCCCGTCATACACAATTACTTTGTGGGTTTGATAACTGCTTCCACCAATGTCCACCGCGTAAACGCGGCTTCCGTCAGCATTAATGCCGAGCCCGGCGGGTCGATTGAGATCATTTGGGCTGCCTATGGTACGCAAAAATTTGCCGTCTCTATCATAGGCAAAAACTTGTTTTGATAGTCCGTCAAGCACGAAGAGATTGCCATCCTTGTCTACTTCTATGCCTAGTGGTCTGCCCAGCTGGCCCGGTTCTTCCTCACCGATTATGAAGAACTTACGTTCGGGGATATCGAACACCATCACATTGCGACGTCCGGTATCTCCGACGAAAACCCGCCCACGATGCACCGCAACGCCATAGGGTTTACCCAGCCCTTCTCCCCCCTTTTTTTCTCCAGTGAACCTGCGTCGTAGCGCATCGTTCTCGGCATCTGGCACCACGTCTGTGCTGCCTCGCAAAGTGCGCTCGAAAATGAATCTAGGTTCCTCTGGAGGGAATGGGAAGATCAATGAGTCTTTAACTGATTGGGGCATAGCCTGGGGTGGGGGTGCCGATATACAGCCGCCGAAAACCAGAGTGGCGAGGAGTACAAGTAATAAAGTACGCTTGGTCATTTTCATTCCTTTAAAGTTTAGTTCCAGAGCTTGTGGCAAGGATACACCAAAGAGAAATTCATGCGCAACTATGGCGAGCCGAATACCACTGCCGTTGAATTTGCTGTAGAGATGTCTAGTGTGATAACATTTTTCAATTATAGCGAGCGCGCTCGGCGCAGTGTAAAAAATCTGTCAAATCATTAATGAGGCCATAATGTTCATGTATTCATCACTATCCCCGTTGCAGGCGACCCGGAATCCAATCCGGGCAATGTGCATTGTCATGCTGCTACTACTGTGCGGCTGGAATGCGGCAATGGCCGGCGATCGTGGAACGAAGTCCGACAAAGTCGTCCGCAAGGGCGCCGATATCTACCGGCATTATTGTTCGGTATGCCACGGCGACAAAGGCGATGGGCAAAGCCGGGCCAAAAACAGCTTTGCGGTTCCGCCACGGAATTACACCACACCAGAGTCTGCCATCGAATTGACGCGCGAGCGCATGATCGCTTCCGTCACCCACGGTCGGCCAGGTACAGCGATGATTGCCTGGCGCACCGAGCTTACCGAAGGGGAGATCGAGGCGGTGGTAGATCATATCCGCAAGAAGTTTATGAAGCTGGATGGCAACACTGCAGAACGCGCCAAGCCTAGTGACAAACTCTTGGCAAGCCGCGGAGGGGTACTATATATGCAGGCTTGCGTGATCTGTCACGGAGAGACAGGCAAACGCATGACATCGGGCAGAATGCAGCCGCCGCCCACAGATTTTACCCTGCCCAAGGCGGCTTCCGAGTTGACCCGCAAACGCATGATTGCATCCGTCACGAATGGCCGACCGGGTACCGCGATGCTGAGCTATGGTGCCGACTTTAGCAAGGCTGACATAGAAGCCATGGTGGACTTCATTCGTGAGGCTTTCATGTCCAACGCCAAACCAAAGAAATAAATGACGAAAATTTTTGTCCGGGCACTCGCATGAGCAAAATTGTGTTGGGTGTAATGCTGTCCGCTTTGGTTGCTACGCCTACCACGGCCATTGCCGCTCCCAAGAAGTCTGCCGATGTCGACATGTCGTTGCCGATGCCTCATGATTTAAAGGGTGACCCCGGCAAAGGGCGAGATTTTTTCATGCAAAACTGCTACACCTGCCATGGCGTGACTGGCGGCGGTGACGGGCCGCGCGCTTACTTTATCAATCCCCCGCCACGCAATTTTTTGCTGGAAACTTCGCGGCAGTACTTGAACCGGCCGACCCTGTTCGAAGCCATTTCCAATGGCCGTACTGGCAGCGAGATGCCGGCATGGAACAAAGTGCTGAACGATCAGGAAATCGCCGATGTCGCCGAATATGTGTTTCAGGATTTTATCCGTGCCGGCAAGAAGGGAACGGGAAACGCAAGTAAATGAGAAGCATCGCCCTGCTGTTTGCAGCGATGCCACTATTGAGCGGCTGTTTCGAGCCAACACCGCAGTTAGCAAAGGTTGGGTCGACAGTATCCCAGTCCGTAGTGCCAAAAATGGAAGCGACAGACGAGCCGATTGAATTGGGCCGCCGCATCTACAATTTCCGCTGCTACTACTGTCACGGCTACTCCGGTGATGCCCGCACACTGGCCGCCACTCTACTTACTCCCAAGCCGGTAGATTTCACCAGCGTTTTGCCGGGTGCGCTGGGGCGGGAACGTATGCTGCATTCCATCCGGTTTGGCAGACCGGGTACGGCCATGATGAGTTTTTCCAGTGTTCTGCAGCCTAGCGAGATTGTTGCGGTAGTAGATTTCGTGCGACAGGAATTCATGACCGCGAAGCGCGAGAATACGCGCTATCATACCGAGGCGAATGGCTGGATGAACCACGAGCGCTACATTGCAGCTTTCCCGTTTACCAGCGGTGAGATTCCGCTGGACACGCCTTGGGAGCAACTCACGCCGCAACAAGTTGAAGGTAAAAAACTGTTCATGTCGACATGTGTGAGTTGTCATGATCGTGCCCGGGTTAACAACGCGGAGGTGTTTTGGGAAGCGCGCCCGGTGTCCTATCCGCGTAACCAGTTTGAGCCGGGGGGGCACACTCCTCCGGCGTTGATCGCTAGCACGAACGATCGGAGTAAATCGCCGCTGGATGCGATGACCAGCGCCAGCCCCTATCTGTTGCATGATCGCGTGCCTGTTCTTGCTGATCTGACTGCAGCAGAACACCGTGGCGAAAAGCTGTTCCAGCAAAATTGTGCTTTTTGTCATGCAGCTGATGGCACCGCGCGCAACTGGATAGGCAGCTTCATGGAACCGCATCCGCGCGACCTGACCAGCCCCCAAGCCATGTCCGGTATGACCAATACACGTCTGAAAACAGTGATACGCGAGGGATTGCCTGGTACTTCCATGCCGGCATGGAAATCGGTATTGTCCGAACAGCAGGTGGACGATGTCATCGC
>JBAQWL010000103.1:0-23773 GCA_049298895.1 Gallionella sp. | reverse complement strand
AGGATAGCGCGGCAGCAACAACCTTTCGGCGAAGACTTACCTTCAGGTTAGTCGAAGCCAAAAATTTACTGAGCTAGTGGATCAATTTTTTAGGCGCTGATTTATGTCCATACTGATCGATAAAAACACCAGAGTGATGACCCAGGGCATGACCGGCAAGGTCGGCCAGTTCCACACCATCCACTGCAAGGCCTATGCGAACGGCGCCGAGTGCTTCGTTGCGGGCGTCACGCCGAACAAGGGCGGGCAGAGCTTTGAGGGTATCCCGATCTACAACAGCGTGGTGGAAGCCAAGGCGCAAAGCGGCGCGACCGTATCGGTGATCTACGTGCCACCCGCCTATGCGGCTGCGGCGATAGACGAGGCGGTGGCGGCCGATCTGGATCTGGTGATCTGCATCACCGAGGGTATCCCGGTGCATGACATGTTGCGCACGCGCTACAAGATGCAGGGCAAGCGCACCTTGTTGATCGGACCGAATTGTCCGGGGTTGATCACGCCGGATGAGATCAAGATCGGCATCATGCCCGGGCACATCCACCGCAAGGGACGCATCGGGGTGGTATCGCGTTCCGGTACGCTGACCTACGAAGCAGTCGGGCAACTCACCGCCTTGGGCATGGGCCAGTCCTCCTGCGTGGGCATAGGCGGTGACCCGATCAATGGCCTGAAGCATCTTGATGTGATGAAGCTGTTCAACGACGACCCGGATACCGATGCGGTGATCATGGTTGGCGAGATCGGCGGCAGCGACGAGGAAGAGTGCGCGCGCTGGATCAATGGCAATATGAAGAAGCCGGTGGTCGGCTTCATCGCCGGGGTGACGGCGCCTCCCGGCAAGCGCATGGGGCATGCCGGCGCGATCATCTCGGGCGGCAAGGGTGGGGCCAACGAGAAGCTCGCCGTGATGGAAGAATGCGGCATACACATCACGCGCAATCCGGCTGAGATGGGGCGCACAATGCAGAAAATTCTGAAAGCCTAAGTAATGTTGGAAATGTTTGCAAGCCCACAGTTCTGGGTGGATGTGTTCAAGATCATCGTGATCGACCTGTTGCTGTCGGGCGACAATGCGGTGGTGATCGCATTGGCGTGCCGGAATCTGCCTTCCGAGCAGCGCAGGAAGGGGATATTGTTCGGCGTGGGTGGGGCGATAGGCTTGCGTATCGTGCTGACCTTCTTTGCCGTCAGCCTGCTTGCGCTGCCTTATCTGAAGCTGGTCGGCGCACTGCTGCTGCTGTGGATCGGCATCAAACTGATCCTGCCCGAAGAAGAGCACAGCGCAGACAACATCAAGGCAGACACGCGATTGCTGGGCGCGATCAAGACCATCATCATCGCCGACTTTGTGATGAGTCTGGATAACGTGCTGGGTGTCGCGGCCGCAGCCAAAGGTAATGTATCGTTGCTGGTGTTCGGTTTGCTGATCAGCATCCCGATGATCGCGTGGAGCAGCCAACTGGTACTCAAGCTGATCGATCGCTTTCCATTCATCATCTATGCCGGCGGTGCATTGCTCGGATATGTGGCCGGCGAGATGCTGGTCAGTGAAGCGTTATTCCAGCCATTGGTCGAGCCGCGCCATTATCTGCACTGGCTGATTCCGGCCTTCTGTGCCGTGCTGGTGTTGGTGATTGGCAGATGGCTGGCGATACGCAAGGCCGTTGAGGCCGAGGTGATCGACCTGGTGGATGAGAGGGTTCAAGGAATGGGCGATCAGTCGCCCGACTCGCAAAAGGTTGTAATAGGGAGGGTCGACAAGTCGCCCAACCCGCACAGTAAATCGCCAGACAATAAATCGTAATGGGGAAAAAATGAAAATACTGATTCCAGTTGATGGTTCGGCCAACGCACTGCGTGCAGTCGATTACGTGATCAAAAATATCTCCGCACTAAAGGAGACGCCGCAACTGCTGTTGCTGAACGTGCAGTGGAACGTGGCGGTGGGCAACGTCAAGCTGTTCATCAATCAGGAAACCATCAACGATTATTATCGCGAACAAGGCATGGCCGCGCTGCAATCGGCACGCGCGGCCATGGATGCCGCCGGATTGCCTTACCAATACCACATCAGCATCGGCACACCGGCGGGAGCGATAGCTCAATACGCCCAAGAACAGGGTGTGGATCAGATCGTGATGGGCAGGCAGGGGCAGGGCGGATTGCAATCGTTGTTGCTGGGGTCAGTGGTGAACAAGGTGCTGCTTCTTGTAGAGTGCCCAGTAATGTTGGTGAAATGAACCGGACGGCAGTTTGTTTTGATAGCCCTGAAAGGCAGCGGAAATTTAAGTAGAACGAGAAGAATCAAAAGGATTGTGGCTTGATTTAGCAAAATACCTTAATATCCAAGCTGTCCGCATACCGACAATTTGAGTATTCGGGCTGACCTCCCGCCTTGTCTGGCGATTATTTTTTACCAGTCGCTGGCCAAGCGGGTCGGGGATCGTTACGGTAACGGCGCAGAAATGCCCGATTTTTTGCGGTAGTGCGCTGCTGTCCTGCAGAGGTGAATATGAACGTGCAGAGGTGAATATGAACGTGGAAGACGCACTGGAAATGATTTGTCAAACTCACCCGGGTGTGGTGCGCTCACACAACGAGGATAGCGTCGCGTGCGAGACGAGTTGTGGACTGGCAGTCTTGGCCGACGGCATGGGTGGATACAACGCTGGCGAAGTCGCAAGCGGGATTGCTGTTTCGGTTCTGGGGACGGAAGTCAGCCACAGCTTGGAGAATGGTAGTCCGATACGCCTCGACGAAGAAACCGGTGATGAATATGGCGTTTTGCTGTTGCGCGACAATATTCAGCGGGCTAACGCTGCAATTTATTACGCCGCGCAAAATCAGCCGCAGTACGCGGGAATGGGAACTACCGTAGTTGCCGGACTATTTTATGACAATCGTGTCGCAGTGGCGCACGTAGGTGATTCGCGTTTGTACCGACTACGTAACGAGACTTTGGAAATGATTACCCGCGACCATTCTTTTTTGCAGGAACAGATTGATAGCGGGATGATGAGCGTCGAAGATGCACGTTTGTCAAAAAACAAGAATTTGGTGACACGTGCGGTTGGTATCGATGCCAAAGTCGATACAGAAATTCATGTTCATGATGTGCTGATAGGGGATGTATATCTATTCTGTTCGGATGGTCTTAACGACATGGTAGGGGAAGAGGATATCCAGTCTACGTTGTACGCGATGCAGGGAAATTTACCTCTGGCGGCAGAACAATTGATACAACTGGCGAATGACAATGGTGGTCGCGACAATGTTTCGGTGGTGCTGGTGAAAGTAAAAGGTAGGTTTGCTGAATCTGGTAATTGGTTGGTAAGAATGCTTAATTGGTTCAGGAGTTAATTAGTACGGGGAGTGCGACTATGGCTGCAAAATTGATACTCAGCATGGATGGAGTGGTGATCAAGGAATACCCGCTGATCAAAGAACGCATGACTGTCGGGCGCAAGGCGCACAATGATATTGTCATCGATAATTTAGCGGTGAGCGGCGAGCATGCCGCAGTCGTCACGATCATGCATGACTCTTTCCTGGAAGACATGGGCAGTACCAATGGCTTGGAAGTGAATGGCGTCCCAACGAAAAAACACTTCCTGCAAAACAATGATCTGATCGAAATCGGCAAGCACAAGCTTAAGTACATCACGGATCAGATCACTCAGACTACGTCTGCCGACTTTGAAAGAACGATGGTGATCCGAGGAATGAGTCCGGCACCTTCTGGTGTGGCGAGGGTTAACACGATGAATGTTCCGGCCAAGCCAATACAGCCGGTAGTTGGGAGGATGGCTGAAAACACCGGCAGGTTTGATTTTCAATCGTCAGTGACACCTGCCAAAGCGATTGACTCGACCATCCCCCCAGTAGACTCCAAGCCGGCTCCGCAAGTCAGTTCCTCAAAAATTGCGATGGTGCAAGTTTTGACCGGGCGGAATGCCGGCAAAGAGCTTGAACTGGTAAAAAATCTCACTACCTTGGGCAAGCCGGGTGTGCAGGTGGCCGTACTGACGCGTCGTCCGCAAGGTTACTTCATCACTCATGTCGAAGGGGAAAGTTTTCCACTGGTGAACGGTCAGACACTCACGAATCAGGCGCGTCAGTTGAGCGACCACGACATAATAGAGCTAGCAGGTATCAAGATGGAGTTCTACTTTAAGCTATAGCAAGGAATGGGAGTGTTATCGTGGCGGTGCCACGAGCCTGACATAAAGAGCCACACAGCAAAAATGTGTCATTTATCTTCCGTCCTATTTACCGACGTATGCAGCTTTACCTCGATTTCAGAAGAGCTGGATCCGAAAGTCTGACCATGTTAATGCATGAGTTTTGACCTCGCTGTCACATGAGGTCTACAAGCATGCGGCACCATAGACAAGTACATGGGCGGCTACATCATGGCTTTTGGAGTGCTCCTTGCCGGACTCGGCAACTGATCTAAATGCCATGCTGGCGTGGATTGAGATGCAGGCGACCATGAAAGCGTTGAAGTCGAATTTCAAAGAACGTGGTTGGCGGGATACATGTTGCCGTGGGCATAACACCGGGCGCGTCAGTGTCGGCAACATGGGCTCAGAACCGCGCCTCGCTTATATTGTGATGGGCGACGCAGTGAATCGGCTTTTCGATTGGAGGTCATCACCAAACAATACGCTGTGAGAATCATTGTCAGCGAAAACACCCGGAATGTCGTAACCGATTTTATCTATTGTGAGCTTGACCACGTGCGGGTAAAAAATAAAGATAAGTCAGCGGCTATTCACAAGCTTGTGGGTACGTCTGGTGAAGTGAGTAGTGTGCTGCAAGGCGAAATCAAACTGCGCATAAAATGCGACGTTTGTATCGCTGGCAGGACTGGAACCAGGCAGAATTGCAACTGATGAATCTCGCCGGATACAGATCTGTATGAAGTCTATGCAAAGCGCGTTGCCCACTACCGTAAAAATCCACCGGCTGCTGATTGGGATGGCGTATTCGAGTCATAAACAAAATAATCCGACAAAAGTTTTGCTGTAAAGGAAGACATGAAGCTCACGGTATTGGGATGTGGGGGGGGTATTGGAGGTAATCTCCGCACGTCTTCGCTCCTGCTCGATCACGACGTGTTGATAGATGCAGGTACCGGAGTAAGTGATCTCAGCCTATCAGAATTGAGCGCAATAGATCACATCTTTGTTACACATTCTCACCTCGATCATATTGCCTGTATTCCGCTGTTGATCGACAGCGTTTGGATGATGCGCGATCGTCCAATAACGATATACGGGATCGCGGGAACGCTGGAGATACTGAAGCAGCATATTTTTAACTGGAAAGTCTGGCCAGATTTCAGTGAGATTCCAAGCCCACATCAGCCATCCATGTGTTACCAGCCAATAAAACTGGGCGAGACTGTCGTACTGAATGGGCGCAGAATAACTACTTTGCCGGCTCTGCATGTCGTACCTGCAGTCGGCTATCAGCTGGACAGTGGTAAGGCGAGCCTGGTATACACAGGAGACACCACTTCTAATAATGCACTGTGGCAGGTGGTCAACAAAATAGAAAATTTGCGTTACCTTATTATCGAGTCGGCTTTCTCCGAAAGTGAGAAGGAGTTGGCGGTGATTTCAAAACACTTGTGTCCTAGTTTGCTTGCAGCGGAATTGGATAAATTAAAGCGCGAGGCGGAGGTGTACATCACGCACCTCAAACCGGGTGAATTGGAGATTACAATGCAGGAGATAGCGGACTGGGTTCGCGGTGCCCAACCGAAAATGCTGCTGAACAATCAAGAGTTTGAATTCTAGCGTGGCAAGTAAGCCCTGCGAACGGGTAATTATTCTGTTGTGTATATGAATCAGCATGTGATTCCATTCTTGCTCAGAGGATGTAAATTGCGGGCTTAGGCGGGCAAAAAAGCCGTCACGATGACCAGGAATAGTGTCAGTTTGATGAATTAGGTGGGGGGTAATAAATGAGTACTGTAATTGCGAACAAAGGCACGTCAGGAAGTATTGGTGATATGACTATCAAGCTTGAGTTCAACAAGAATCTAAACCATGTCACCAACAAGATACATGCTACCAGCAACGTGGACGAAATCACGCTGGATGTCAGCAAGGACATCTGCACATTATTCAATGCAGATCGTTTGACCATCTATGTAGTAGGCGAGGACAACTTTACACTGGTTTCAAAGGTCAAGACCGGGCTAAATTCCTTCAAGGAACTCAGGCTGCCGATCACCGAGCAAAGCATTGCGGGTTATGTAGCAATGAAAAAAAAGCTGCTCAATGTCAATGATGTTTACGATGAAAAAGAATTGACCCGTTACAGTCCACAGTTACGCTTTTTACAGGAAGTAGACAAGCGTACCGGATACCGCACCAAGCAAATGCTGGTTGTGCCTGTTCTAGATGCCACCAGTAATGATCTGGTCGGGGTCATCCAGGTCATTAACAACAAGGCCGGCACAGCATTCCCCACATCAATCGAAGAGGGTGCGCAGGAATTGGCGCAGACTATGGCGGTAGCATTGCGCCAGCGCCAGCAGACAAGCACGGCTAAAACAAAATATGACTATTTGGTCGCCGACGCGGTACTTTCAGCAGCAGAATTCGAATTGGCGACGCGCACCGCGCGACGTAAAGGGACCGACATCGAAGAAGTGTTGATAGACGAATTCCAAGTCAGCAGTGCAGCTTTGGGCAAGGCGCTGTCAAGCTTTTTTGGCGTTCCTTACGAGCCATTTCGGGCGGATCGGATTAAGCCGTCCGAGCTGTTGCGTAACCTGAGGCGTGAATATGTAGAAAGCAGTCATTGGATTCCAATAGAAGAGACCCAAGAGGGGGTGATGATACTGACTACCGACCCGGAGCGGGTCCAGGCTTCGCGGGTGGTCAATAATATTTTCCCCAAGAGCCGACTGAACTATCTGGTGTGTCCACAGCGCGAATTTATACAATACCTAGACTTGTTCTACAGCGGGAAAGCATCAGCTATGGATGCTACTGGCAGCTACACCATGGATGAATCATCAATGGATGATTTGCTGACCAGTCTAGGAGGAGACGATGATGAGCTATCCAGCGTTAGCCAAGAAGATGTCAGTGCCGCAGCTGACAACGAGCTGGTCAAACTGGTTAACAAGATCATCGTGGATGCTTACCGGATGGGTGCTTCCGATATACACATTGAACCTGGGCCGGGTAAAGCCAAAACGCAGATTCGGGTGCGCAAGGACGGTTCACTGTTGAACTACATCGAAGTGCCATCCACTTACCGTAATGCGTTGGTCACCCGCATCAAGATCATGTGCGACTTGGATATTTCCGAGAAGCGCAAACCGCAGGATGGCAAGATCAAGTTCAAAAAATTTGGCCCCTTGGATATCGAGCTGCGCGTTGCGACCATCCCTTCGCAAGGTGGCGTGGAAGACATCGTGATGCGTATTCTGGCCTCCGGGGAACCATTGCCACTCGAAAAAATGGGCTTCTCGGCGCGTAATTCGGAGTCGATCCAGACTACGGTCAGCAAGCCATACGGTTTGTTCTTCGTGTGCGGGCCGACTGGTTCCGGTAAAACCACCACACTGCACTCCATCCTCAAATACATCAACAAGCCTGACACCAAGATATGGACTGCAGAAGATCCTGTGGAAATTACCCAGAAGGGGCTGCGCCAGGTACAGATTAACAAAAAGGCCGGACTGGATTTTGCCACTATCATGCGTGCCTTCCTGCGTGCCGATCCCGATGTGATTATGGTTGGCGAAATGCGCGACAAGGAGACCGTCTCTATCGGTATCGAAGCCTCGCTGACTGGTCACCTGGTGTTTGCCACACTCCACACCAACAGTGCGCCGGAATCCATCATTCGTCTGCTGGATATGGGGATGGACCCATTTAACTTTTCCGATGCGTTGCTGGGCATACTTGCGCAGCGCCTGGCGAAGCGCTTGTGTGCGGATTGCAAAAAACCGCATATTGCAACCAATGATGAGATCAAGCTGCTGATTACCGAATACAGCACCGAATTAACCAATACTTTGAGCTGGAAAAGTGATCCGGCTGCAGCAATGAAGGTACTTTATGCCGAATGGGTGAAATTATTTGCTGACAAAGATGGGAAATTTACGCTTTATTCCCCGGTAGGCTGCGATAAATGTACCGGTACGGGATACCGTGGGCGGGTGGGTTTGCATGAGCTGCTGCTAGGCACTGATCCGGTCAAGAAGGCTATCCAGGAGCATGCGCGCGTCGCCGAGTTATTGGCTATTGCGCTGGACGAAGGGATGCACACATTGAAGCAGGATGGCATGGAAAAGGTATTGCAGGGCATTACCGATATGCATCAAGTGCGCGCAGTTTGTATCAAATAGTCAGCTACCAGCATGGCTACGCATACTGCCAAATATCTGCTGTATCGCCTTAAAGACCTCAACGAGATTGGCATCGCGTTGTCCCGGCAGCGTGATCTCAGAAAACAGGGATAGGCGTCCACTAAAGTGTGGGTGGTCCAGTTTGGGTACAACAGCGTTGTCCGGGTAGTACCTTCCTTGGCTACTGTAGCTCGCCACCCCTGCCCCGCAGCGCGAATAGAGCAGGCAAAACTGACGAAAATTGTCAGCCAGCTGACGAATATGGATGTTGAGTACTTGGGTGATGTGCTTGAAGCCGGAATGATAGACAAAAAACGAAAGCGATTTAAGGTTAAGAATGGATTACCGAGAATTTGTATATTTGTAATGAGTAAATTAAATCAATGGGTTGAATTTCGCCTGGAACTCGGCGCGACCAAACCAATGGCAATTTTCGGCAACCCATAGCGATGTTGGCACGGCTATTGCTGCATAAACCTTGCGACACACGTCGTGTTCGAATCAAACGTTTTTTTAAGGAGCTATAACATGAAAAACATTCAAAAAGGTTTTACCCTGATCGAACTGATGATCGTAGTTGCGATTATCGGTATTCTGGCTGCAGTGGCGATTCCGGCTTATCAGGACTACACCATCAAGGCCAAGTTACAGGAAGTGACCAGTCTGGCCAGTCCGGCGATGACTGCCTTGGGCGTGGCCTGTAGCGAAGGCAATTTGTACCCAAGCAGCGCCTCCGTCACTAATGCAGGTGTGGGCATTGCAACCGCTGCCTCCATCACTGGCAAATACACCGCCTCTGTTACGGTGGCGAGTACTTCCGCCACATCTGGGACGGTAACCGCTGTGCTTGGTGGAACTAATGCCATCCCTGGAGTAACCGGGAACATCGTGTGGACAGGAACATGTGATCCAGCAGCCGGCATGACATGGGGTGTCACCGGATCTGTCCCAGCCAAGTACCTGCCTAAGACCTAAGCTCATCTGAGCTGACTGAAAAAGGAGGCCATTCGGCCTCCTTTTTTATCTGCCTGACCATGCGCTATCCCCTCCCGGTTTTTCTGTTCACCTGTAGTCTGGTGCTGGCATTTTTTTGCTTTCGCCCGGGGCTGCAAGGCCATTTTTTGTTCGATGACACCATCAATATTGTCGAAAACACTTACCTAAAAATTGATACGCTCAACACCGCCTCGCTCAAAGCAGCGGCATTTTCCATGGGCAGCGGTATTTCCGGACGACCGCTCAGCATGGCGAGCTTTGCACTCGATTATTATTTCAACGGACCTGCGCCCTACGGTTTCAAACTGACCAACCTCGTCATTCACTTGCTGAATGGTGTCTGTATTTTTGTCCTGACCACGCTGGTTCTGGAAATTCACCGCCGTTGTCATGCTCCGGAACTCAGCCCTTACCGCCTGCGCTGGGTCAGCCTTGCAGTCGTCTCCGCCTGGTTGTTGCATCCTCTCAACCTTACCGGTGTGCTGTACGTCGTGCAACGCATGGCCAGTCTGTCTGTGCTGTTCACCCTGCTCGGGTTGATTGCCTATCTTTACGGGCGGCGGCGCCAGCTTGACGACCATGCCGGATGGGGCTGGATACTCGCCGGCCTCTTACTGTTTACGCCGCTGGCGGTGCTGAGCAAGGAAAGCGGCGCACTGTTGCCGGCGCTCATGCTGCTGATGGAAGTCGTGCTGCTGAATTTCCAGGCCCCCGCAACGAGGACACGCCACAAGCTGATGGCACTTTTTGCTGCTACGGTCGTCCTGCCGACAATCGTGCTGACCGTCTATTCCCTCTACAAACCGGCCTGGCTGCTGGTCGGCTATAACATACGCGACTTCACCCTGCCGGAACGACTGATGACCGAGGCGCGCGTGCTGTGGTTCTACCTGCGCCTGATCATCGTACCGGACATTTCGCAACTGGGCTTGCAGCATGACGACATCTCGATTTCGAGAGGGTTGCTGGCGCCCTATTCAACGCTGTTCGCGAGTATTGGTATCGCGCTCCTGGCGGTGGCGGCATTCCTGCTCAGGAAACGACATCCCATCGCGACTTTCGGCATCCTGTTCTTTCTGCTCGGACACAGCGTCGAGTCTTCGGTGATCGCGCTGGAAATCGCGCACGAGCATCGCAACTATCTGCCGATCTACGGCATTCTGCTGATGATGTTTTACTACCTGTTATCGCCCGCATGGCACAAGGATACGCTCAGGTTGCGCCAGGCACTGGCCGTGATATTGGTTCTGTTTTTAGGTGCCGTCACCGCTATCCGAGCCGGGCAGTGGGCTGACGCAAATGGTTTGAAGATAATGGAGGTGGCACACCACCCCAATTCACTGCGGGCAAACACTGATGTTGCCTACATTTATGCTTTTCTTCCCGCGTTTTCGCCGGAGCAGGCCGAAGAGCACTACCGGCTTGCGCTCAGCCATTACCAGAAGGCCGCCGATCTTTCCTCTACCGATACATCCGGGCTGCTCGGACTGGTCGGCCTCAATGCCCAGCGCGGTCGGCCTGTCGATGAACGCTGGGTACATGAACTGGAATACCGGCTGGAGCATCGACCCTTCGCCCCCGCAGCCGCCAATTCGCTAATGCACCTGGAAAAATGCCTGACAAAGGGCACTTGCAGACATTCACCGCAGGACATGGCGCGTCTGTTGCAGGCAGCATTGCGCAATCCGACGCTGTATGGACAAGGGCGGAGCAGTGTACAGTTCGCGTGGAGCAATTTACTGTTTCTGGCCATGCACGACCGCGATGCCGCACTTGAGGCTGCCTATAAAGCCATGGAGGCCGCTCCCGCTGATCTTGAAACCCGGATTACCCTTATCAAGTTTCTGCTCAATCTGGGCAAACCGGATGAGGCAACAAAACAAATTACCTTGCTGCGCGAGCTTGATGGTATGGAGATTTACAAAGAGCAGCTCGACGAGTTGGAAAAGCTGGTTACAATGTCTACCGGGACATTTCCCTGATCAACAATTTTGCATGACAAAGATATCCATCATTCTTCCGGCAAAAAACGAAGCCGCTAATCTGAGCAGTTTGTTGTTGGAACTGACGGCGATGCTGCCAGGCGCGGAAATCATTATCGTCAATGATGGTTCTGACGATGACACGCTGGCGGTATGCGCGGAATATCCGGTGCGGGTGGTCAGCCATCCTTACCCGAAAGGAAATGGTGCTGCGGTAAAATCCGGTGCGCGTGCCGCAAATGGAGATGTGCTGGTCTTCATGGATGCGGATGGACAACACCAGCCGCAGGACATCCCTCTGCTGTTGGAGAAACTAAATCAAGGCTACGACATGGTGGTGGGCGCGCGTAGCAGACGTTCGCAAGCCGGAATGCACCGGGCGGTCGCTAACGGGTTCTATAACTGGCTGGCAAGCTGGATGGTCGGGCAAAAGGTGGCCGATCTTACCTCCGGCTTCAGGGTGGCCAGGGCCGACAAGTTCCGCAATTTTATCTACCTGCTGCCAAACGGATTTTCATATCCGACCACCATCACCATGAGCTTCTTCCGTGCTGGTTATGGTGTGGGCTATGTACCCATCCATGCGCTCGAACGGATCGGCAAAAGCCACATGCGCATTGTGCGTGACGGGGTGAGGTTTTTACTGATCATTTTCAAGATTGGTTCGCTGTATTCGCCGCTGAAGCTGTTCTTCCCTATCAGCGTGCTTTTCTTTGTGCTCGGACTTGGTAATTATGGCTATACCTACCTGATGCTGCACCGTTTTACCAACATGAGCGCGCTGCTGTTCATCGCTGCGATCATCGTATTCCTGATCGGTCTGGTTTCCGAACAGATCACCATGCTGGCCTACAAGGACAGTGACCGCTAGAAAATGCGTTTTGGTATTAACCTCCACCTTTCCGCGTTGGCAAGGTGACAACGAACCGCCGTTTGTTTTCGAGCTTTGCCGGCGACTAGGCGACAGGTTTGATGTCATGGTATTGGCACCGCACGCACCGGGAGCTATGCCATACGAGTCCATGGACAATCTAGAGGTGTATCGTTTCCGCTATTTTTTTCCTCGATGGGAAAAACTGGCCTATCAGGGAGGAATCCTTGCCAACCTGAAGAGAAGCCGCTGGCATTACTTGTTGCTGCCTTTTTTTTTCCTTTCACAGCTTGCCGCCCTGAGGCGAATTTTGCGGCATCAACACATTGATCTGATACACGCACACTGGCTCATCCCGCAAGGGCTGACCGTCGCGATTGCCGGTGTGTTCATGAAAAATATGCCGCCCTTGATTTGCACCTCGCACGGTGGAGATTTGCTGGGATTGAACGACTGGTTGCTCAACCCGGTAAAGCGCTGGGTCATTCGCTGTTCATCGCTGCTTACGGTAGTCAGCCATACGATGTTGGAGCGTGCCCTGTTGCTGGGGGCAGATCTAGGGCAGCTACAAACCGTTTCCATGGGGGTCGATACCCGAACTCTTTTTACACCAGACCTCGCAACCCGCCGTGTGGATAATGAAATATTGTTTGTCGGGCGACTGGTCGAAAAGAAGGGCTGCACGTACTTGCTTGAGGCGATGACGGAAATTCTCAGGCAATACCCCAATACGCGCCTCAGTGTCGTCGGTAGTGGTCCGGAGCAAGAAGCATTGCAGCAACAGGCAGATCGTCTTGGTGTTACCCATGCAGTCACCTTTCATGGAGCCAAAAATAATGCTGAGCTCCCTGATCTATATAGAAAAGCAACGGTTTTCGTGGCACCGTCTATCGTTACCGCGCAGGGAGATCAGGAGGGACTCGGACTGGTTTTAGTTGAAGCGTTGGGTTGTGAGTGCCCTGTCGTTGCTTCGGATCTTCCAGCTATTCGTGATGTGGTGAGCGACGGTCTTACCGGTTTGGTGTGCAAGCAAAGAGATAGTGCAAGTCTTGCTGCCAAGGTCTGCTTTCTGCTCGAACATCCAGAGTTGCGCGTATCCATGGGAAGTGCCGGCCGGCAATATGTACAGTCGCGATTTGATTGGGCAACGATCTCCTGCCGCTATGCCGCGCTGATTGACGGCTTGGATCAGAGATGATCTTGAAGTTTTACCTTGATAGATAATGGAACGGTTCTTGTCGGCTGAGAGCAGCGCTTCACCCGGGAAGCTTTATGATGAACTGTGTCGTTGAGAGTGCATGGTAATCGTGGTTGCCAAAAGTTCCCCTGTTTGGTGGAGTCAGAAAATGCCTGGATCAGATTAATGATCCGAACAATTCCCGGTATTGACTGACCATGCGTGTCCGGTCGAAATCACGCATGGCACGTGCGCGATTCCACTGACCCATGTCCTTTCGCAATTTGGCATCTGCCAACAATTGCAGTGTTCGCTTAAGCATGGACGAAAGATCCCCCGGTTCGACAAGAAACCCGCCCCGACCATGTTCTATTAATTCAGGGATCGCCGAGCAGTTGGTAGAAACCACGGGTAAGCCGCATGCCATGGCTTCCGCCACACACAGGCCAAAGCCTTCAAGGTAGGTGGGGAACAGCAGGATGTCGGACTGCTGGTAGAGCCGATGCATTTCCGAATAGGGTACGTGCCCCAGGGAAATGAGACGCGGGTGGATGGTCTGTACCTGTTCATTGCGCAGGCCGGTGGTAAAGGCCAGTTCGACTCCATGCGGCAAGTGTTCGGTCAGCGCGGAAAGCAGGTGAAACCCCTTGCGACGGCTGGGATTGCCGACGAATAACACACGCAGTGGGCGATTCTGGTCCGGGTTCTCGGCTGGATGAAAGCGTTGGGTATCGATGCCGTTGTAAATCACCTCGAGCGGAGTATTTTTTGCCAAGCCGTGTCGGCGAACACAGTCAGCGAGAAAGCGGCTAACGACCACGATACGGTGAGCGGAGCCGGTGGCGGCGATAACGGAGCGCCGCAGAACATGGCGGTAAAACAGGCGCTGTGCAAGGGAAGATCGAGCCATGTTTGCCGAGTCAATATAAAAATTATGGAACGTGATTACGCGCAGGCTATTGCGGGGCAGCGGAACATGCCCGTAATCCGCCGGAAGGTGCACGATAGGCGCTTCGGCTAGCCAGCGCCTCAGGCCGGGATGCGGTAACCCCGGAATGGCTGCCAGATAGGGGTTGCAGCCGCGTAATTGATAGGTTGGGAGTGCATCGGCCAACTCGGCATGAACGATGTGCGCTCCGTTGCCGTAAGCCATCACCGACCTGACGGTGACATTCGTGGCCGTCATCGCGGTATTCCGATATTTTGTTTTGGATGGGGCTTCAATCGGATTGCTTTAACCATGCTTGCGAGACATTTTGATCAAATCCCTGACGCGCCATATCAATTTCGCCACAAACAGGATTATCTGTAGCAGTTTCCAGCGTTCAGTTTCAAGCTGGACCCGAAAGGTATCGCAAAATGCCGCTGCTTTGTCTACGCTGGAAACTCCTTGGTTGCCGTGTACCCCGGCTACGAAATCAGCACGATGGATTTTGGTGGAGGGAGACATGCATGCCGACTTTACGAAATACATATCCGCCCCTACCGGAAACCGTTTTGAGTAGAGTCCGAATCGATCGTGGAGTGAGCGTCGAATCAAGGTGCCGACCGAGTGATTGATGACATAAGCAAACATTGCATATAACCAACTCCATTTTGGTTTTCCCGTGTCCAGTTTGCCGTTCCGAATAATCCGGGTGGTGACAAAATCGGCATTTGATAAAACTGCATGATGTTTGTATTGTGCGATTGCATCGGGCCGAAGCCGGTCATCGGCTCCCATCACCAGATAATATTCCCCGGACATCATTTGAAGCGCTTTGTTCATGGCGTGATAAATGCCGAAATCAGGTTCGGATATCCACTTGCTTACCAGGTCTCCAGCGGATTTGATCAGCTCAAGCGTTCCATCTGTCGATGCACCATCCACCGCTATCCATTCGAAATCCCGGTCTGTTTGGGCGCGCAGGCTATCGATCAAGCCGGTTAAAACAGTGCCCGCATTCAATGTCACCGTGATTATGGTAATTGTGGGTTTCATATGCACCTTGCCGGTAATTCGACATCATGTCTTGATGGCCGGCTCTGCCGAGTGTTAACCATTCCGGCCGAGCCTCAGTTTGTTCCGAATTCGCCACCATAGATCGGTGGCGACATGCTTTAACAGGTAGGGCAGTACGGCTCTGCGAATCTCGGCTTTGGAAGGAGAGCGCCCCAAAGCTCGCTGCCGAATCAGGCTCATTTCGTGAAAGCCAATTTCCGATATCGCCGCAGATGTTTTCTGATGCGGGTGAATACGAAATTCTCCGAGAAAACGCGGTAACCGTGCAAAACGTGCACCGGTGTCACGGAAACGTAACAGCAGATCCCAATCCATGGCGAAGCGGAATGACTCATCAATTTTTCCGCCGGCCTTTTCCCAGATACGTCTTCGCCAGAACATGGTTTCCTGCGGGATGTAATCAGCCCAAGAGAGCACTCCATCGTCATGGGCTGGCATCATCCAGCGACCAATCTCCTGATCGTTTTCATCGATCAGGATGCGATGCCCATATACCACGTCAACTTCCGGGTGGCGATTGAAGTATTCCGCCACGCAGGCCAATGCACCGGGAGGCAACATGTCATCTGAATTTAGCCAAGCCATGATTTCACCAGTGGTTTTGGCAAAGCCGAGATTGATGGCCTGGGATTGGCCGCTATCTGTGCGAGATTCCCATCCGGTCAGACGATCTGCATAGCGTTTGAGCACCGCAACGGTTGCATCCGTTGAGCCACCATCCTGAACGAGGTACTCCAGATTCGGGTAGGACTGATCGAGTACGCTTTTAATCGTGCGTTCAATAAAAGCTGCTTGTTGGAAGGATGGTGTAACGATTGAAATTTTGGGTGTGCCTGTAAGCGGCGCTGTTTTAAAGTAAGGGGCGGGTAGATGCAGCTTATGCGGGGGATGTTGGTAGAGGTTGCCAAGTCGAGGTTTAAGAGTTCGATATGCGGGCCGGGCAATCCACATAATCAGGCGCAATATTGGATAGAAAACGAAAAGATAAGCACGCATCTCTTCTATCAGATGCTGTTTTTCCGCAATCTCTTTTTGTTGCTGCTGCAGAAGAGCGTGTTGAGATTGGATAACCTGTTCTTTTTCTTCAAGGGTTTGAATCAGGTTGTTCTTCGGATCCAGGTAAGGGGAAACGGCGAGCCAATCCACTCCATATTTTCTGGCGTACTCGGTAATTGATTCCCTAGCATGCTGGGGGTAAAAAGCGATCACATCATTTACTATCATCAACTCGTGCTGGTCACTCAAGTTATGAAGTGCCGTAACAATCTGATCAAATGATGGCCATTGGGATATATCGTGCGGGTCGGGTGGTGGTGCCAGAAAAAGGCGAGCATCGTCGATTAGTACTACAGATGCGCCATTCAGCTTGTTAATGGCGAGGATTTCACCCAATAATGGACACTGGCTGTGATTACCTGCTGTGTTTTTTGCGACACACCAATGGGCGTCAAGCCAGAACAGCGAGGGGGTATTCACCAATCCTGGCCGAAGCATGGCAAGCACTACAGGAGAATTGCCGAGATGCGCTTCTACATTGCGCACATTCTCAAAACGAGCAACTGCATCCTTCCATAACTGTTCAGAAAATTCAATCGTAATTAGCTTATCAAAATGCTGAGCTAGATTGGCAATCGTGTCGCCTTTGAAAGTCCCCGTTTCGACAAAGACGGATAACGGCAACACCTCTTTTAGGCATTCGACGAGGCGTATATCGAGGGAAAAAGTTACCGCACCCATGAAATGAATCTCTTCAATAATGATAAGGGGGTTAAATTGTGGGCACGTGCCATTTTCAGTTGAGCACTAAGTGTATTGATGACTGTCAGCCGTTCCTGACAAATATCGCCAAGCGTTTTTATTTGGCTTTGAAACGATATATGGTTGTCCAATTGGACGTATTGTTGTGACTGTGGGATGTCTAGTTCAGTAGGGAGAAATAGCGCATCAGCGTATGCCATTCGGCCTTCAATAGTCGAATGAATGTTGAATAATGTATATAACTGATAGTTATATTTTTGCATCTGATGGTGTATTTCGTCCGGCGTTGCTTGACCCGAGTACATTGGAATGTAAATCAGTTCTGCTATAACCAGTGGACGATGCATTAATAATACCTGTGATGCGCCTTGAATAACTGCTAAATCATGGCCTTGAGTATCTATTTTAAGTAGGCTTATCTGTCCATCGGAAATGTCCGCCGATGCACAGTAAGTGTCCAGAGTGGTGATAGGTACTAAATGTTTTATTACTTGGCCGTCCGTGACGTAGTCTTCACAATAAGCTAGTAATGATCCCGTCGCAGTATTCTTGTCACAATAGAAATCGCAATTACCTTGGGTTGCGCCAACTGCATATTTCTCTACAGTAAGCCTCGGTTCATTAGAGGCTAGTCGCACTAGCCGTTCCGCATTCACTGGGTTTGGCTCAAACGCTATTACCCTTTCAAATAGCCCTGAATCGATCAGACTTTTCGAGAACTCTCCAACATGAGCACCAACATCAATTGCATACCTACGATGCCCTGTGTCGAAATTAAACTTGAAGATATGACGGATTATTTCTAGGATCGAAAGCACGTTATTTTTGTTGACGAATTAATGTTAATGAAAAAGGTGGCGTAGCCAACGCCAGCACAAGATTCCGACTTGCTTGCACTTTTGAGCAGGGCAATTATTTAGCTGTGTATTAAGCATTGAAATAGTTGAAAGCTGCTCCTTGCAAGTGTTTTCAAGGCGCTTTTTTTCAGCTTGGGTAGATGCCGATACCATAATGAACTCTTTTAGTTCGGCAGGTAAGGATGCACGAATCTTTTCGACACTTTCTTGGGTTGCATAACCCAGAGTACTCATTAAGTCACCATGCAGCGTAAAAAAGACTTCATTGATTAATTCAGACCATCCTTGTGAGCCTTGCCATGCTATTTTGCCGATTCTAAAGAAATCTGGATTTTCTTTATGGAGCTGATCAAACGGATTTGTCCACTTCATAATAGGGACATCATGACCGATAAATTGAGCGATGGATTTGAGTAGTTCAGGGGAGGCATTAACTAATTCTTCATAGCGTAACAGAAGAACTTTCCGTTTTCCTGCAGTCCAATTTGCGTGGTGTTCAGACCAGCTGCCGTAATAATCACTTCCTAGAATCAGTTCAATTAGGCCGCCATGGTATTCCGGAAAAAATTTTTGGTGGTATTGATGATAACTAACCAATGAGTGACGGCCATCACGAACAACATAAATGACGGGTTGATCATCTTGTGGTGGCAAATGAGTTTTGATCAGATATACCTTCTTGCTAGTCGTCGCCATTTCATAGAAATCTTCCCATGGCCCTATTAAAGGCAAATGGCCAAATTCCTCTTGCACTATTTCAGTAAAGTCAAGGTTCGGTGGTGGTAATTCATCGCTATATGATCCCAAGTTCATCGTCTGCTTTAACGTGGTTCGCAGCAATGTATTTCCTGAGCGGGGGTAAGACGCTAACCAAATAATCATGGTTTATTACCGGCAGTGGGAGCTTTGAAAACGCCATCAGCAGGCAACCCACACATGCCAAAAAATGGTGCCGGATCTTTTTCATAATCCCAATGAATCGTTATGGGTCCAATTGGACCGGAAGAATCCAAATTCTCACCTTGGTTAGGTGCAATTAAATGCCCCAAATTAACTACAATCGCATAATTTCCTGCTTCTAATTGAAGCTCTATGCGCATTTCAAAAATAATTGGTTGGCCCTGCTGAGGTTCTGGCGGTATCAAACCTAGCCGAGATGAACCTGATAATGTTACAACTTGATTGAGCTTATTTCTTATTTCTACGCTGACATGGGTTGGCCTTGTTATTGCCGGTCGATAAGCGACCTTGATGTGCATGGTGCTGCCCAGACGGAAAGACGTAGTGGGGTGGCCATCGACATCGTAGAGCGCTAAGGCGATGAGATGCCCGGCGTCATTTCCGGACAAACTTGCCGACGCAGCCCAAATACCATCCCGCACAATAGCTTCGACTTCTTGCGGAGCGGCTGTTGCGCTTTCATCCGTTGAAAAACTTGCCGGGTTGGCACCAATATTTTTTTCAGCGAAATACTGTTGCATGGCAAGCCGTGTCTCGCCGGAAAATTTTAACTGGCCATTTTTCAAGTAAATGGCCCGGCTGCAGATGTCATTCACTGTGCTTGTGTCATGTGAAACAAAAAGCAGTGTGACGCCTTTTTCACAAAGCGTACGAATATAACTCAGGCATTTCTGCTGAAAGAAAAAATCTCCCACACTGAGTGCTTCGTCAATGATGAGAATGTCTGGCTCCGATAATGCCTGCACTGAAAAAGCGAGCCGCACATACATGCCACTTGAATAAGTTCGAACTGGCTGGTCAATGAATTGGCCGATATCGGCGAAGGCGGTAATGTCATCAAAGCGGCGGTCCATTTCATCTTTGGAGATGCCCATCACGGCTCCCTGAAAATAGACGTTTTCACGTCCAGTGAACTCAAGATTAAACCCCGAACCCAGTTCCAATAGTGCGGAAATGCGTCCGTTGACTTGAATATGTCCTGAAGTGGGTTTGAGGATGCCGCAAATCAGTTGCAGCAAGGTGCTTTTCCCTGAGCCATTGCGGCCGATGATGCCGACGGTTTCTCCTTTTCTGATTTCGAAGGAAATGTCCTGAAGAGCGGTGAATTCGCGATGAAAACGCATTTTTCCAAAGGTGAGTGCCTGTTTGATTCGGTCGCCCGGGTGCCCGAAGATGCGGTAGGTTTTGGTCAGATTCTTGACCGAGATGGCGATATCAGAGCGCATCGGCAAACTCATCCCGGCTGTGCTGGAAGAAGGCGTAACCCAGAATTGATACACTCAGGCAAAAGCCCAACGCTATTCCCCATGCGCCCCATTCAACCGGCTGGCCGACGACCAATGCACGGGAGGTTTCGATCACTATTCCCAGCGGGTTGTATTGGTAGATTGGGCGCAGCACTTCCGGTACAGCGCTGACCGGATAGAACACCGGCGACAGGAACATCAGCATCTGCACGAATACCGGCACGATCTGGGTCATGTCCTTGATGAACACCCCCCATGCCGCCAGGAACCAGGAAAGCCCCAAGGCAAGAAAAATCAGGGGTGCAATCAGCAGAGGGAAAAGCACGATGCTGGCATGCAGATGGCCGATCCAGGCGAGGACAGCGATGAGAATCAGAAAATTGAATCCCCCATGCACCAAGGCAGCACCCAGCGGGACCACGGGCAGGATATTCACCGGGAAGATGATTTTTTTCACAAAGCTGGGGTGGCCACGCACGGATGTCGGCGCACGGGAAATCGTTTCGGCAAACAGGTTGAAAGCGATGAGGCCGCTGTAGAGCAGCAGCCAGAATGGTACTCCGCTTTCTTGTTGCGGCCAGCGTGCTTGAAATATTTGGCCGAAGATGAAGGCAAAGATTGTCAGCATGACTAGCGGACTGAGAAAAATCCACAGTACGCCGAACATCGCACCCCGGTAGCGTAGCAGTACGTCGCGCTTGACGAGTTGACCGAGCAGGTAACGGTTGCGCCAGATGTCGGCAGAAATACGCAGAGGGTTTAGGGTTATTGTACTCATTCTGGTTTGTGAATTATCCTCGCAATTCTGCGGGCAGTCGATGACTTGGTCAACTCATTGCTTTGTCCAATCAAAAAAATGGCTAATGGCCGATGCCGAGTGAGTGAGCCATTGCGGAGGTAAACCTTGATCGGTCACGAAGATCGAGATGCGAACCATCCGGACAAGTAAAAGATCGAAGCGCCGGTTCATCCGCTGAACTTAATACGGATACCCCGGCTTCCTTTTCAAACAGGTCCAGAAAGTTTGCGCGTGGATGGCGTTTTTCGTCAATTTCACGAATCATGCCGCTTGTGGGCATCGCCACAAAAAGAACCCTGCCCCCGTGTGTGTTGATTGCAGTTATCAGTTGGCGCAAATATCTGGCACCTTGAATATAGTCAGCATTGTTATTGGGCTGCTGCAAATCGACTTGTCGCTTTAAGACTTGTTCAATATCAGCAGTTTTAAGATTGATGGATTTTTCCTGCCCCAGATTTCTGGCGACTCTCTTGTAATAAAACTCGGGCATCGCAACGAGACTGTAATCTGCGAGCCTGGATCGATCAGGAAGTGTGACCAGGTATTGACTCGCTTTTTCGTTTGGGATGATGCGCCATTGGAGCGACATGAGCGGGGTTGCGCCATCCGCAAAGCTGCGAAGGTTTTCGTGAAGCATTTCGGCCAACGATTTTTCAACACTAGCAAGCGAAAACAACGATTGCTCTCCAGCGTGTTTCTTGAACGCCCGTTCGAAAGCTGTTGCGGCGCCATACTCGCCCGAGAATGCGCCCTCTACCGACCCTGGATAATAATCCACAAGTACGGTGCCGCGTATGGTGGGGTCATCAGCCAACCCTTTTAGTACCGGGACGAAGGAGCTTCCGTCCACTGCTAGTTGAACTGGCTCAAGCCCGGTTTCCTTGCGTAAGGTATCGAGGTCGATGCCAAGTTGAATGCGTGATCCGCCAATCAGTATCAACGCTCGCTTGCCCAATTGGCTGGCACGGGCGCGTTCTTTTGCCCAATGTTCTGTGGAATCCAGTATGGTTGAATGATAGCCAAGTTGAGCCAGGCGGATTTCCATCAGGATGATGAAGGTGAAGCTAATTAACAGGGCTGCGCCAAATATTCTTAGCCAAGGAATATCCGGCGATAGACGCTTAAAACTGGAAATAGATAAAGGCATTTGAATTGCCTCCAGAGCAAAGAAAAAGACCAATCAAGGACAAGGCAATGATGCCGGTTCTGGCAGTCTGCCCGTGCTTCAGGAAGGCATCTTCAATGCAATTGTCTTTCATGATGAACTGCCAACGGACGGTAAGCAAAATTGCTGCAATGGCGACCAATCCGGGTATGTCCAGAGAGCCTATCGCGGAGGCATTAGATAGGCCGCGCAGTATGGCGATGGCCTGGTCTGGCGTCGTTGCCCTGAAAGGAATCCAGGTCAACGTCACCACTAAAAATAGCAAGATATTTTTAACTTGTGCAGGGATGAGACTGGGAGCTGTAACTCCCCGAAACGTCCGCTCAATGGCCAGGTAAGTGCCATGGAGACCTCCCCACAGAACAAACATCCACGATGCGCCGTGCCAGAGGCCCCCAATCAGCATGGTCATGAACAGGGTAAGGTAGGTACGCAACGCGCCATGACGGTTGCCGCCCAAGGGTATATACAGGTAGTCGCGTAGCCATGAAGAAAGCGAAATGTGCCAGCGACGCCAAAAATCGGAGAAGCTTTGTGCACCATAGGGGTAGTGAAAGTTGCTGGGAAACCCGATCCCGAAGCTCATTGCCAAGCCGATTGCGCAGAGTGAATACCCGCTGAAGTCGTAATATATCTGACCGGAAAAACTGAGTACGGCGATCCATGTATCAAACCAGCCAAAGTTCTCAGGATGCGCATATACAACGTCTACCATAGGTGCGAATATGGAATCGGCCATAACAACTTTGGCAAATAGTCCGAAACAGATTAACGCAAACCCCCATCCGATCTGATTCGGTGTAGGCAATTTAGGTTTTTCGATTTGCGGCAGCAAATAACTGGCGCGAATGATCGGCCCGGCAACCAGATGCGGGAAAAGACTGACGAAAAGGGCGTAATCGGTGAATTTCCAGTCGGAACGTATTTCTTTTCGATACACATCGATGGTGTAGGACAGCGATGCAAAAGTGTAAAAGGAAATACCGATCGGAAGGATGATGCCTAATTCTGGCGGGTGGTAAATTACGCCAAAAGCCGAGCACCACAGAACAAAATTTTCAAGCAGAAAGTTCCCGTATTTGAAATATCCCAGCAACCCCAAATTGCTGGCAAGGCTGATAATTAAAAGCATTCGGCGTCTTGATGAATTTTTGGAACGCCCGATCAAACGTGCCAGCCACCAGTCTGCCGAAGTGGAAAGAAGGAGCAAGGCAATATAAGGCGGATTCCAGGCAGCGTAAAAAAGGTAACTCGCAATCAGCAACAGCCATTTTTTTTGGGGCCATGTTGGCAGTATCCAGAAGGTGGCATATGCCGCAACAAAAAAAACCAGGAAACTGAGCGAATTAAACAGCATCTGCGAGAGAGGTTACAGCCGCCACAATCTATAACCAGCCGCTGCTATGGCGGCAGTGTCATAAGCTGATTTTACATCTACAAATATTCCTCCTGGCTTCAGCTTCGCAAACAAGTCGGTTAGCGGCATGGACAGATATTCATTGTGAGATACCGCTGCCACGATTGCTTCGGCTTCGGACAAATCTTCCCACGCTGTCAGTGAAATTCCGTATTCATGCATAGC
>JBAQWL010000102.1:0-1778 GCA_049298895.1 Gallionella sp. | reverse complement strand
AAAGAACTCGGACAACTTGACAAGGCGGTGGCAAGTTACCGCCGTGCGGTCGCGCTCAAGCCTGATTACGCCGATGCCTATTACAACCTGGGAAATGTCCTGATGGACATCAGAAAACTCGACGAGTCGATTGCAAGCTACCGCCGGGCGGTGGAACTCAGGCCCAATTTCGTCGACGCGCACAACAACCTGGGCACCTCCTTGAAGGAACTCGGTCAGTTCGACAACGCGATGGCTAGCTATCGCCGCGTGTTGGAGATAAAACCGGATTTCGCCGAGGCATACGGCAACATTGGTTCGATCCTGAAAGACATTGGGCAAATTGATGGCGCGATTGCAAGCTACCAGCATGCACTGACACTCAAGCCCGAATACACCGATGCACAAAGCAGTCTGCTGTTCATCATGAACTATACCAGCAGTCGCACTACTTCATATCGCCTGGAAGAAGCCCGGCGATATGGTGTGCTAGTGAGTAGTAAGGTCGCCGCCCGATTCTCGTCCTGGCAATGCACAGCCACACCTGAACGCCTGAGGGTTGGACTGGTATCCGGCGACCTGCGCAATCATCCCGTCGGCTATTTTCTTGAAAGCCTGCTGGCACATATTGATCCTGCCCGCATCGAGTTGGTCGCTTATCCGACACAACCCAGGGAAGATCAACTCACCGCTCGCATCAAACCATTCTTTGCCGCATGGAAGTCGCTATCTGGATTAAGCGATGAAGCAGCTGCGCGCCTGATCCACGCCGACGGGGTACACGTCTTGATGGATCTGTCCGGTCATTCCCGGCATGGTCGCCTGCCGATGTTCGCCTGGAAGCCCGCCCCGGTGCAGGCCGCCTGGCTCGGTTACTTTGCCACTACCGGGGTGTCCGAGATCGATTACCTGCTGGCTGATCCAGTGGGTGTGCCAGAAGATCACCGGGAACACTTCACCGAAACCGTGTGGTATCTGCCCGACACGCGGCTATGTTTCAGCCCGCCTGACACTGACCTGCCGGTTGCACCGTTGCCCGCTCAGAATAGCGGTCACGTCACCTTCGGCTGTTTCCAGAACATGGCCAAGGCGGATGATGAGGTATTGGCGGCGTGGTCTGACATCCTCGTCGCCCTGCCCGGTTCACGGCTACGCTGGCAATGCAAACAACTGGGAGACCCCGCAGTAGTGAAGCAGTTGATTCAACGCTTGCAGCAACACGGGATCGACCCGGCGCGGGTGGCATTGCTTGGCTCTGTTGCCCGCGAGGCCTATCTGGCTGCTCACAGCGAGGTGGACGTGGTGCTGGATACGTTTCCATACCCGGGCGGCACCACTACCTGCGAAGCGCTGTGGATGGGTGTGCCTACCCTGACTTTGGCGGGAGATACGTTGCTCTCAAGGCAGGGTGCAAGTTTGCTCACGGCAGCCGGGTTAAAAGATTGGGTGGCCGTGAGCAGACAAGACTACTTCGATCGCGCACTTGCTTTTGCCGGCAACTTGCCGAAGCTAGCAGCGCTACGTGTCGGCTTGCGCGAGCAGGTGTTGGCATCCCCGCTGTTCGATGCACCACGGTTTGCGCACAACCTGGAAGAGGCACTTTGGGGGATGTGGCAGGTGCATGACAGGCCGTCACCCTGAGTCAACATAGCGCCGGTTGGTTGTATCTATTGGCGTTGTGATAATAACCGGCAAACAACCAGTCAGAGATAGCATTCATGAAACCTGGAAGAAACGACCCTTGCAGCTGTGGCAGCGGTAAAAAATACAAGCATTGTTGCGAAGGGAAAGTCGTGGTA
>JBAQWL010000101.1:0-2110 GCA_049298895.1 Gallionella sp. | reverse complement strand
TTGACCTCAAGGCATCCTACGTCAGCGCGGTTTACGATAGCCAAGAAGACGCTGATGCAGCCAAGAATCCAGTGCTTATCAATGCCGATAACGCCATCCAAGCGGCAAACCATGGCTGTTATTATGCTGAAGACGGCACCCTGATGAACGCCGATGGCACCCGCTCTGTTTTCGATGATGTAGACCAATAAGGGGTAATCCATGTCCGGATATGTCGATACCGAAGCAATCCGTCGCGCAGCAGGCGCAATGAGCGGGGCCGCTGAGGATGCCAACAGGGCAGCGAATCGCCTTGAAGAAGCTACCAGGAGCGCGCAGCAAGCGGCCGAGCAGATGGAGCGTGCAGCCCAGCGCATCGCACACTTACTGGAAGATGGCTATGGCGGTAACGGCTTGCGCCTGATCGAAGCACTGGAAAATGCCGCCATCAAATCAGAGTCCGAAAATTAACCTGAAAAATTAACCCGCACCACAACCCAAGGAGATCACCATGCAACTCGAATTATCCGAAGTCAATGCCAGCCTGATCAATTTCAATGCCCGGGCTGAAATCCACGGCCAAGAGAAGGAACCCGCCGGCGACCTGAAAATCAAGGTCAGCCTGTCCAACGACTGCCTGGCCATGTTCCATCCCACTCTCAAGGCCATGCTCTACCACTACAACAAGACTGCCGATGCCGACCTGGTGGACGAGGCTATGGAGCACGAAGAAGGTTATGCGCCGCACCTGCGCTTTACCGAAATCCCGTCGATCGCATGGAAGAGCGAAATGATCGGTGCCAAATGTATTGTCCATACCGGCATCGACGAGAAATCCAGCATCGTGCTGGATCCGTGCAATGTGAACAATATCCTGATCGAGCCACAGCAGGGCGGCACAGTGTTTGTCACGTTCCGCGTCCAGTCGCACCCGGATGAAACGCAGTTTGGCAAACTTTGCGGGATGATCGGCACGGAGATCGTGGTCAGCTTGGAAATTCCGAAGAGCGAAGTGGGCCAGGAATGAACCGCTACGAATCAGGCGGCGTGCCGCCTTTACCACCTCACCTGCAGGGCTCGCTGCGTAAATGTGAACGATGTTCTTATGTATGGGTTGGAACTTTAATGTTCTCTTGTCCGAAATGTAATGATATAGTGCCTTGTCAGTCGCTGGAGAGCGCGCAAGTTGAAGGTGCTAACTCACTGGAAAGCTGACACCACTCACTCACCGTTAGTTAGGACACATCATGCTCACCATTGATCGCCTTAAAGAATTGCTGGATTATGATCATCTGACTGGGGATTTTCTTTGGAAAAAGAAACGCAATGGAGGGTACTCTGTAGGAGCAATTGCTGGTTGTAAAACGCTAGAAGGTTATTGGCAGCTTAGAATTGATAATAAATCCTATAAAGCTCACAGGGTGGCTTGGTTTTTCGTCTATGGAATATGGCCGCGGATTCTTGATCATATTGACCACGATAAGCTAAACAATCGGATAATAAATTTGCGTGAAGTTACAACTGCCGAAAATGGACAAAATCAAATAGAAGCACAGGCTGGGAATAAAAATGGATTTCTTGGTGTTGATTATCATAAAAGCTCGCGGAAATTTAGAGCGCACATAATGACAAATAGAAAACGTAAATTTCTTGGGTCATTTCTTACGGCGGAAGAAGCACATGAGGCATATATTGCGGCAAAGAGAGAAGTGCATTCAACATGTACTATTTGATGGCGCACCCAGCTACGCCGCACCGCTGACGTTCTTTGTGGCGTGGTGGCTCGACTATACGGATCTATGAACACACCTGCGAAAAATGGCAGAATTTACACAACACGCAGCGAAATCCTTCTCGCCGTGTTGATCCCTGTATCGGTAATGACTATTTTGCTGATACTGATGACATTGGCGTTCTATGCTTCAGATGATGAAGTTGCGGCGAGGGTGATTAGAATTGAGCAGCTTGTAAGGGCGCTAGCTTCAAGTGAGGATACCAGAGAAATTCAGGCAAAGGCGATAGCCAATATGCCGATTTGTGTTGTTGCGAAGGGTAAAATTAAACAGGTCGTCAGGAAACCAAAGAAAGGTAGGGTGAAGAAATGAATTACGCCCTAGCCTACCATCGGTAC
>JBAQWL010000100.1:0-4674 GCA_049298895.1 Gallionella sp. | reverse complement strand
CCCCAGGTTGTGCGGGCAGCATGTCGGCAATTCGTTTGTATTGGTCATCACGTAGTAGTTTCCTTGCCATGGCACTATCCTCCTTAACGAGATGGTGTCATTATATTTCATATGTCAACGGACTCTAATCAACAGCGTGCCGAAAAACGTCTCGAGTAATGGCAGAACAAGGCGCGAAAGGGCGAAAAAGTCGCCACTCTGACACGGTGTGTTGAAACCATCTGGTGCGGGAAGAGCGGCCTGCATCTGCTCCCGCAATCGGTTGACTTCGCCAGTAACGTGTCGCAGATGCGGTTTACTTGTCAGCCTATCACTACCCGATCCCGCATTTTGAGCCCTTGAGCAACACAGTTATGCCGAGCGCATAACCAATGACTTGGCTGCCGTCTTTTGTTTTGGCAACCTAGTCAGATGGCTAGTTGTTTCATCAGTAGTTTTTCATCCTTGACAAGAGAACGTCCGTTCTTTACAGTACAGCACATTCGTTCTGTAGGCCTCTTGCCATGACTGATTCCAATTTTTCCGATTCCACCCCTTCCGACTTCAATCCCAGGGACAGCGAGTATCTCGCCAAACTCCAGGACTATTACGCCGACTGGAAAAATATCCCCTCCTACGCCAAACTGTGCGAGGTGTTCGGCATCGCCTCCAAGTCCTGGGTCAAAGCCGTGCTGACCCGCTTGAGCGCAGCCGGTTTCATCGAGCGCACACCGGACGGCGCATGGATCCCCACCCGATCGTTCTTTGCCCGCCCCTTGGCCGAATCCTCGGTTCAGGCCGGCATGCCGGTTTCGGTAACCGCTACTCAGGGCGAGTATTTCATCATCGACGAGATGCTGATCGACACACCGTCCGAGACCACGCTGATCCCGGTCAGGGGAGATTCGATGATAGAAGCGGGCATCCATGACGGCGACATCGCCGTGGTGGAAAAACGTAACCTCGCCAATGTCGGTGACATCGTGGTGGCCATCGTGGATAACGAGTTCACGCTGAAGACCCTGGACAAGGAACGCGGCAAATACATTCTGCGTCCTGCCAACCAGGCCTATCCGGTGATCCGCCCGCAAGGCACGCTGGAGATATTCGGCGTGTTGATCGGTTTGATACGCAAGTACCGGAAGTGATCGTGATGCGAACCGCCATTCATCCGGGCTGTGCAAGCCGGCAAGCACAACGCACCCCACGCGATCTGTTATCGCTGACACACCCCAACAAGGAATTGTTCCGCCGGCAGCGCGCCTTGCTGCGCGGCGCCGTACCGGCGGGCTTTCCCTCGCCCGCCGATGATTATGTGGAACAGCGCATCAGTTTGGACGAGCATTTGATCCAGCATCGCGAATCCACCTTCTTCATGCGCGTGAAAGGTGAATCGATGCGCGGACTCGGAATCTTCGATGGCGATCTGCTGGTGGTGGATCGCGCCCTGCCTGCCACGCACGGCTGTGTGGTGATCGCGGTGCTGAATGGCGAATTCACCGTGAAGCAATTGCTGCACACCGCGGACGGACAGATATTGCGCGCGGCACATCCAGACTATCCCGACACGCTCATCAAACCGGAACAGGACTTTTCGGTCTGGGGGGTGGTAAGCTGGAACGTACATAAACTCTAATTCAGGAAACTTTCGTGCAACGCTCAATTGCACTAGTCGATTGCAATAATTTTTATGTCTCCTGCGAACGGCTGTTCCAGCCCAAGCTGGAAGGCAAACCGCTGGTAGTACTCTCCAATAACGACGGCATCGTGGTGTCGCGCTCGCAGGAAGTCAAAGACCTCGGCGTCAAGATGGGCGTGCCGTGGTTCCAGATGAAAGACCTCGCCAAACGCCACGGCATCATCGCCCTGTCCTCCAATTACACGCTGTATGCCGATATCTCCAACCGGGTGATGCGGCTGTTGTCGCAGTGCAGTCCCGACCAAGAGATCTATTCGATAGACGAATCCTTCCTCAATCTGACCGGAATGCCTGATCTGACCAACTATGCGCAAACGATACGCGGCACCATCAAGCAATGCGTCGGCATACCGGTGTGCATCGGCATTGCACCGAGCAAAACTTTGGCCAAACTCGCCAACCATGTCGCCAAGAAGCAGAAGCAGTTTCACAGCGTGTGCGATTTTAATACGATGACGGCACGCGTGCTGGACAATCTGCTCACCAAGATCGAGGTCGGCGAGGTATGGGGCGTGGGCAGGCGCAGCGCTGAACGCTTGCAGCAGATGGGCATCAATACAGTGCTGGAGCTGAAATACAGCCCGGCCAAGCGCGTCCGCGCCAAGTTCGGCGTGGTCATGGAACGCATCGTGGCGGAACTGAACGGTACAGCCTGCATAGGATTGGACGAGATCACTCCGCCGCGCCAGCAGATCATTTGCTCGCGTTCGTTCGGCTCGTCCGTTTCATTGCTGGACGACTTGGAGCAAGCGGTCATCGCCTACACCACCCGCGCCGCCGAGAAGCTGCGCGACCAGCATTCCCTCGCAGGCGGCATCCAAATCTATATCCGTACCAATCCGCACCAGGACAACGCAAAGCAGTATCAACCAGCCATGCTGATGCCGTTGTTCGAGCTAACCGATGACACACGCCTGCTGTGCCGTGCCGCGTTGAGCGCTCTGCGGCAGATCTACCGCAGCGACCATGCGTACCAGAAGGTCGGTGTGATGCTCACCGAGATCATCGCCGCCACGGCAAGGCCGCGCACGCTGTTCGAAGATGTCGCGGCACAGCAAAAATCCACATCATTGATGGCCACCATGGACCAGATCAACCGCCGCATGGGCAGCGGAACGATGCAGTTGCTCGGTGCAGGAGTTAGGAAAAGCTGGTCAATGCGGCGCAAAAATGTGACGCAACGCTACACCACGGAGTGGAATGAGCTGGTGGTGGTGCGATGAAATTTCCGGATTGCCCATAAGATCGCAAACAGCACAGCGCCAATCAATTCCCAATAAAAAACCCGCCTGAGCGGGGTTTTTGTCGCACACCGAAGACAACCCGAATTACTTCAGCTTGGTTTCCTTGTACATGACATGCTTGCGCACCTTGGGATCGAACTTCTTCATTTCGATCTTCTCAGGCGTAGTGCGCTTGTTCTTGGTCGTGGTGTAAAAATGACCGGTACCGGCACTGGATTCGAGCTTGATTTTTTCGCGCATTTTATATGCTCCTTATATTTTGTCGCCGCGGGCGCGCATCTCTGATAGCACCGCGTCGATACCATTCTTGTCGATGGTGCGCAGCGCTGCATTGGTCAAGCGCATGTTGACCCAGCGGTTCTCGCTCTCGACCCAGAAGCGGCGACGCTGCAGATTAGGCAAAAAACGACGCTTGGTTTTGTTGTTTGCGTGGGAAATATTGTTCCCGGACATCGGGGCTTTCCCCGTTACTTGACATACACGTGCCATAGCTCTATTCCAACCGATTTCAGAAGAGCGCGGATTCTACCGAAGGAACCGGGAATGTTCAACCTGAATTTTCAGTCCCAGATTCGCTATCCTGTCATAATCCTGTCATACAGCGCCACTATGATGCACCTCGTCACAAATGTGGCCAACCCTAAATTCCAAACTTGGAGGTTCATTATGCTGAAATTGAATACTTTTAAACTGCTCGCCGTAGCAACCATGGCCGGCGGCTTGTTCGCCGCCTTCGCACAGCCTGCGCTGGCTGAAACCAAACTCGTGGCCATAGACGGCTCCAGCACGGTATTCCCGATCACCGAGGCCGTTGCCGAAGATTTCCAGAAAGCCAAAAAAGGTGCGATCAACGTCACGGTCGGCATCTCCGGCACCGGCGGCGGCTTCAAGAAATTCTGCCGCGGCGAGACCGACATCTCCGATGCGTCCCGTCCCATCCTGAAAAAAGAGATGGAGTTATGCGCCGAGAATGGCATCAAATACATCGAACTGCCGGTCGCCTTCGATGCATTGACCGTCGTGGTCAACCCGAAGAACACCTGGGCACAGAACATGACCGTGGCCGAATTGAAAAAGATCTGGGAGCCGTCCGCGCAAGGCACCATCACCAAATGGAACCAGGTGAACCCAGCCTGGCCTGACGCACCGCTGAAGCTGTTTGGCGCTGGTGCCGATTCCGGGACATTCGACTATTTTACCGAAGCCATCGTCGGCAAAGCCAAGTCCAGCCGCGGCGACTTTACCGCGTCCGAGGATGACAATGTGCTGGTGCAGGGCGTGTCACGCGATGTGAACGCGCTGGGCTTCTTCGGCTACGCCTACTACGTGGAAAACACCAAAAAACTGAAGGCGGTAGCCATCGTGGAAAAGGAAGGCAAGCCGGCGGTGCTCCCCTCTGTCGAGGCTGTCATGAAGGGCACATATCAGCCACTGGCACGCCCTATCTTCATTTACGTCAGCAACAAGTCCTACGACAAGCCTGAAGTGAAGGAATTCATCGAGTTTTATCTGAAGAGCGCCCCTGCGCTGGTCAAAGAAGTGAAATACGTTCCGCTCGGCGACAAGGATTACAAGCTGGCCATGGACAACTTCAAGAAACGCAAGCTCGGCACCGGTTTCGGTGGTGTAGCGGAAGTCGGCGTGTTGATCGAAGAACTACTCAAACGCGAAGGAAAACATTGATCGCTGCGAGTCTCATCTGAAAGCGGGGGCATCATGCCCCCGCTTTTTTATTTCTGGACTACCTCCTTC
>JBAQWL010000099.1:0-8374 GCA_049298895.1 Gallionella sp. | reverse complement strand
ACGTTGACCTCATCCGCTGGAAGCAAGACCTCATCGAAGACCGCAATCGCCTCGCCACTTTGCTGGGTGCCGCCATGCAGGTTGATCCAGACCGTGATGCCAAGTTGCAGGCATTACGCGAAATGATACAGAACAAATGCCGCAACCCGATCAATGACGGCAACCGCAAAATTATTGTATTCACCGCCTTCAGCGATACGGCGCAATACCTTTACGAGCAAATCTCCGGTTGGGCGAAAAAGGAGTTTGGCATTGAGGCTGCGCTGGTCACTGGCACAGGTCGCAACCAGACCACTATTCCCGGCTTGCGCAAGGATTTGGCCTCTATCCTCACAACCTTTTCACCGCGTTCCAAAGAGCGCCCGGAAGAGCTGGCACACGAAGGCACGCTGGACTTGCTCATTGCCACCGACTGCATCTCCGAAGGCCAGAACCTTCAAGATTGCGACTGGCTCATCAATTACGACATTCACTGGAACCCGGTGCGCATCATTCAACGCTTTGGCCGGATAGACCGTATCGGCTCACCCAACCAGCGCATTCAGCTTGTCAACTTCTGGCCCAACATGGAGCTGGATGAATACATCAACCTCGAACAGCGCGTTAGCGGGCGCATGGTGTTGTTGGATATTTCCGCCACGGGCGAAGAAAACCTCATCGAACAGCAATCCGGCAACCAGATGAATGATCTGGAATACCGCCGCAAGCAACTGCTCAAGCTGCAAGACACCGTGATTGATCTGGAAGACCTCTCTGCCGGCGTCTCCATTACCGACCTCACACTCACCGATTTCCGTATAGACTTGGCTCAGTATTTCAAGGCGCATCCGGGCAAGCTGGAAGAGATACCGTTAGGCGCATGTGCAGTCACAACCAGCGAAGATGCCGACATTCCGCCGGGCATTGTGTTCTGCCTGCGAGCCGAAGGTGCGGCGGCAGAAAAAATTGCGGATTCCGGCTATCCACTCGCGCCGCACTATCTTGTGCATGTGGGCGAAGAAGGCAGCGTGTCGCTACCTTACACCCAAGCCAAGCGCATTCTGGATCATCTCAAACGCTTGAGTCTGGGGCGAGACTTGCCCGATGCCACAGCGTGTGCGCGTTTCGATAAGGAAACCAAGCAAGGCGAAGACATGCGCCATGCCCAGAAATTGCTTGCGGCGGCTGTCGCCTCGGTTGTGGGTAAGAGCGAAGAGCGCGCAGTCGCCAGTTTGTTTTCTCCGGGTGGAACGCATGCCATGAAGGGGGAGTTTGCCGGGAGCAACGATTTTGAAGTGGTGGCTTTCTTAGTGGTATTGCCAGAGGCGAGTGCATGACCGTGCAAGACCTGATCGCCGCATTGGAACTGCCTGCCAGTTGCCGTGTAGATCAGCGCATACCCAAAAAGCTATTGGTGGAAAACGGCGCACTTACTGCCGCCGACAAGCGCAACATCACCGAAGGCATCGAAGAAATCCAGTGGGTAGCCACGCTGAAGCCTTCAACCATCGCCGTGCCCGAGTATCGTGATGAAGCGCGGGAATACCTCGAAGTGGCCGTATTGAACATTGCCTTGCGACAGGATGCCAAGGCCAATCGAATTGCCGAACTGACACACAGGGCAGTGCCGTATCCGCTAGTGTTGATACTGACAATTCAGGATCAAATAATCCTCTCAATGGTGCACATCCGCTGGGCGCAAAATGAAGCTGACAAGGTGGTGTTAGATGGTGAATCAGTAGCTGTGGTTTTGAATGAACCAATAACCGCGCCAGATATTCTTTCAGCCTTCCTACAGGCATTATCCATTACCCGCCAGCCGCGTGAAAATTTGAGGGTGCTCTATCAAGGCTGGTTGGATACACTAGCTGCTTTTCAGGCAGCGCAGATCACCGGCGCTTTTGCTCAGAGTCAGACGAGTGAACAGGCAGTAGCAAGGCGAGCTAATTTGTTGGTCTGCCGGGAGCTGGAGCATAAAATCGCCACACTGAGGGCAGTGGCAATCAAGGAAAAACAACTCGCCCGCCAAGTGGCGTTGAATCTCGAAATCAAACAATTGCAGGCCAAGCAACATCAAGCCGTATCTAAACTTTGAGGTGATTAAGTGAAAGCAACTGAAGCCAATCTGCTCATATTTCTGAAAAAGTCGCCACAGTTCATCATACCCATCTATCAGCGCAATTATTCCTGGACTGCGGAGCAGTGCAGGCAGCTTTGGGCAGATTTGCTCCGTGCCGGACGGAGTGACAAAATCAACGCGCATTTCATCGGCTCCATTGTGTATATCGAACGCGCTTTATCTACGGTAACCAATCAGGAATCATTGTTGGTGATCGACGGCCAACAACGATTGACCACCAGCACACTATTGATTTGCGCATTAGCTAGTCACTTCGAGACTCAGGGGGTTGGTGAAGTGTTGCAGGCATTTTCTGCCAAGAAGCTACGCAATTATTACTTGGTCAATCCCGATGAAGAAGGTGAGCGTCATTTCAAGTTGCTGCTTTCCGAAACCGATAAAGACACCTTGCTAGCTATTCTGCAAGCTGCTCCTATGCCTGCCGAAAGCAGCACACGTATCAACGAGAATTATGCTTTATTTCGTGAGTTGATCTTGCTGCATCAAAGCGAATTGGAGGCTATTTGCCAAGGCTTGGCTAAACTCGTGATTGTGGATGTGTCGCTGGATCGCTCGCAAGATAACCCGCAACTCATTTTTGAAAGCATGAATTCCACGGGGCTTGAACTCAGTCAAGCCGACCTGATACGCAACTTCATTCTCATGGGCTTGGAGCCAAAGCTGCAAACAGAGCTATACAAGACATACTGGAGACCTATGGAAAAAGGCTTCGGACAGGGAGCCTATGCGGTACATTTCGATGCTTTCATGCGCCATTATCTTACCGCTAAAACGGGTGATATCCCGAACGTGCGCGAAGTCTATGTTGCGTTCAAGCAATATGCCAGAGGTCTCAAAGGCGACACTCGTGATCTAGTGGCTGACATTCACATATTTGCCACCTACTACTGCGCCATGGCATTGGGTAAAGAGCAGGACAACATGCTCAAACAAGCCTTTCACGACCTGCGCGAGCTGAAAGTCGAAGTCTCCTACCCATTCTTGCTGGATGCTTACCATGACTATAAGCAGCAACGCATCACAGCGGACGAGCTGAACACAATTGTTCGCACGGTGGAAAGTTATGTTTTTCGACGTGCCATTTGCGCCATACCAACCAACTCACTGAACAAAACCTTTGCAGGACTTTCGCGGTCGCTTAAAAAGGATCGCTATCTGGAAAGCTTGGAAGCCGCATTGATGTTGTTGCCCTCTTACCGGCGCTTCCCTAGTGATGAGGAATTTCACCGCGATTTGAAGGTGCGCAATCTTTACAAATTCCGCAGTTGTAACTATTGGCTGCGTCGCTTGGAAAATCATGGCCGCAAGGAGCGGGTGGTTGTTGAAGATTACACCATCGAACACATTCTTCCTCAAAACGAAAACTTGTCCAAAGAATGGCAAGCTGAGTTGGGTGCGGATTGGCAACGTATTCAAGAAACGTGGCTGCATACATTGGGCAACCTGACACTGACCGGATACAACAGTGAGTACAGTGATCGTTCGTTTGCCTACAAACGCGATCAAGTAACGGACAATAATGGTAACCCGGTAGGCTTTGCACACAGCCCGCTAAAACTTAATATTGGGTTGGGTAAAGTTGCGGTATGGAATGAGGATGCCATCAAACTACGAGCCAAAAGGCTGGCGGATGAGGCAGCCAAGGTATGGAGTTCACCGCAACTACCGGCAGACGTGTTGGATGCCTATCGACCTGCCGTTACTGGCAAGGAGAATCAAGCCTATAACATCGACGATCACCCCCATCTTTTGTCCGGCCCGATGCGTGTATTGTTCGAAGCATTGCGGAAAGAGGTTCTCGCACTCGATCCCTGTGTAAACGAGGAGTTTCTGAAGCTCTACGTGGCGTACAAAGCAGAGACCAATTTTGTCGATGTTGTGCCACAAGCCAAGCGGCTTCGCCTATCGCTAAATATGGCTTTCCACGAGATTGATGACCCCAAAGGGCTGTGTGTGAATGTTACTGACCTTGGCCGTTGGGGTAATGGGGATGTTGAGATCGGCCTCGCCACAATTGATGATTTGCCGTATGTCATGGGATTGATTCGGCAGTCATTCGATCATCAAATGGATAATACACAAGACGCCTGAGGAATTAGAATCCGCACATTCAGAGAGAACAACAATGACTATACAAAAAATTGAATCTCAATCTCGCGAAGCACGTTCCGCCGACATCACGGCGGAGAACATTGCCCAGCTCAAGGCGCTGTTTCCTGAACTGCTGACGGAAAGCGCCAACGGCGTCGCCATCAATGTGGATGTGCTCAAGCAATTGGTGGGTGATGTAACCGTAATAGATACGGAAGAAAAATACGGCCTCAACTGGCATGGCAAGCGCCGCGCCCGTCAGATCGCGCTGACACCTAGCACTGGAACTTTGCGACCATGCCCGGATGAAAGTGTGGACTGGGACACCACACAAAACCTGATGATTGAGGGCGACAACCTTGAGGCATTGAAGCTGCTGCAAAGGTGCTACGCGGGCAAGGTCAAACTTATTTATATCGACCCGCCATACAACACCGGCAAGGACTTCGTGTACCCGGACAACTTTCAGGACAACATCAAGAACTACCTGGAACTTACTGGACAGGTACAAGGTGGCAAGAAAATCAGCAGCAACACTGAGGCCAGCGGTCGTTATCACACAGATTGGCTGAATATGATGTATCCAAGGTTGAAGCTGGCGAGGAATCTTATGTCTCCGCTGGGTGCTGTCTTCATCTCAATTGACGACAATGAACTCTCTAATCTGAAATCTATATGCGATGACATATTTGGTGCTGAATGTTATGCAGGGTGCGTTGCCAGAGTAACGGGCACACCCACAGGTGGTGGTTTCCGTGCTTTGGTGAATGAAACTGACAACATACTGATTTATTTAAAGCAGCCTGATGTTGAAATAAGCGGTGTCGGATTTACGGAAGACGATGCAGCTATCTATGACAAGGAAGACGCTAACGGAAAATATCTTACTCGTTCACTGCGCCGAACTGGTGGTGAAGATCGTCGAGAGGATCGCCCCAGTATGTTTTATGCCGTAACTGCGCCCGATGGAGAGCCGATATTTCCAATAGCTCCTGTAGGCTATGAAAGTCGGTGGATATGCGGAAAAGATCGCTACGCTGAAATGGCGGCGGAAGGTCTAATCGAGTGGCAAAAAGTATCGAAGGACGGAAAGCAAGTCTGGCAGGTATATCAAAAGTTCTATCTTGAAGGGCGTCTGAAGCAACCATCCAACCTCTGGTCAGAGCTAGAGGGAAACAAAAAGGCTACTAGAGACTTAAAGGTGCTTTTCGATGGGGAAAAAGTCTTTAGTTTCCCCAAGCCAGTTGGCTTGCTACGTCACATTCTCGAAATGGCGGCGAACGATAAGACTTCAATTGTTATGGATTTTTTTGCAGGATCAGGAACAACTGGGCACGCCGTTATGGCGCAGAACGCTGCTGATAATGGTAACCGCCGCTATATCCTAGTTCAGCTTCCTGAGCCTCTCGACCTGGAAAACAAAGATCAGAAAACTGCCGCCGCTTTCTGCGATCAACTCGGCAAACCTCGCAATATCGCCGAACTAGCCAAAGAACGCCTGCGCCGCGCAGGTGCAAAGGTCAAAACCGACAACCCGATGTTTGCAGGCGACACGGGCTTCCGTGTTTTCAAACTCGATACCTCCAACATTCGTGCTTGGAATCCTGACCGCGATAATCTGGAAAAGACGCTGCTCAACCACGAGGAACACATCTTGCCAGGCAGGACGGAAGCCGACATTGTTTATGAACTGCTGCTCAAGCTAGGGCTGGATTTGTGCGTGCCAATTGAGTCGCGCATCATTGCTGGCAAGACAGTTGGTGCCATCGGCGGAGGCGTACTTTTAACGTGCCTCGCCGAACGCATCACTGCCAAAGAAGTGGAAGCCTTGGCACAAGGTATCGTGGCGTGGCGCAAAGAACTTGCCCCAGCTGGCGATACCACCTGCGTGTTCCGCGACAGTGCCTTTGAGAACGACATCGCCAAGAGCAACCTTGCTGCGATTCTGGAGCAGTACGGGATATCCAACGTGCGGAGTTTGTAGGGGACAATTATGGTTATGGATGCCGCAACCTTGTTGAGCAAACTCGAACAACTCCGCAGTCTGCCGCGCGAAGCAGCAACGGTCGAGTTCAAATCGAACTGGGATCATCCGGAAGACATTGGCGAATACCTTTCTGCTTTGGGTAATGCAGCGATACTGGAACGCCATGACCGGGCATGGATGGTATGGGGCGTGGACAATAAAACCCATGCAGTGAAGGGAACAACCTTCGATCCATTCACCGCCAAAGGGGAAGGTAATCAGCCGCTCATCATGTGGCTAACCCAGTTGACCACGCCGCGCCCTGATTTTCAGTTTCATGAAGTTCAGCATGCTGATGGTAAAGTGGTGATGTTGGAAATTCGCCCGCCGCGCGCGACACCGCTTGCTTTCAAGGGGGTTCGATACATACGCATTGATAGCCATAAAACGAGCTTATCCAACCACCCTGACAAAGAGGCGCGGCTATGGGAGGCATTGGGCGGCGTGGAAGACTGGACGGGGCAGCTTGTTCCCGGAGCGACGTTGGATGATCTTGACCCCGAGGCCATAGAGTTCGCACGCACTAAATTTACTGAATACCTGATTAAGATCGAGCAGGATGCTTCCAGGCACGAGAAGGTACGCGCGGATGCCAAGGCTTGGGACATTCCGACCCTACTGAATAAAGCTCGGGTTACCAAGCAAGGGCAGATTACCCGTTCGGCTTTGCTGCTGCTCGGGCGTGACGAGTCAGCTCACTTTTTGTCTCCTGCCGATGTGAAGATTAGCTGGATTCTACGTGATGAACATAACAAAGCCGTCGGCAACCAGCATTTCGGCATGCCGTTGTTGTTGTCATCCGAGGCGCTATTTAAGCGCATCCGCAATGTGCCGATGGAGTACATGCCAGAGGGGACACTCTTTCCTACGCCAGTCTCACCATACGATGCTTGGGTCATCCGCGAAGCACTGCATAACTGCATTGCGCATCAGGATTATCGGCTTGGGGGGAAGATCAATGCGGTTGAACATCCTGACAGATTGGTCTTTGCGAACCTTGGTGTGTTCATTCCGCCGAGTGTGGAATGGATGCTTCAGCATCAATCTCCCCCTGAGCATTATCGTAATCAGTGGCTGATCGATGGCATGGTGCGATTACGCATGATTGACCAGATCGGCAGCGGTATTCGCCGGATGTTTGAAACTCAGCGCGACCGATTCTTTCCTTTGCCTGACTACTCGATTGATAACGATTCAACCGCCACACCTCGTGTGGAGGTGACTATCAGCGGAAAAATATTGGATGTGAAATACACTCAGGTCTTGATGCATCGCTCCGATTTATCGCTCCGTCATGTGATTTTGCTGGATCGTGTTCAGAAGCAACAGAAGATTTCAGCCGATGAGGTCAAACTCCTTAAAGCGGAAAAACTGATCGAGGGGCGTTCACCGAACTACTATATTTCTGCCAGGGTAGCCGACTTGACGGCGCAGAAAGCCCGTTACATTCGGAATCGTGCATTGAATGATGATTATTACCGGCACTTGGTCGTTGACTACCTACAACAATTTGGCAGGGCAAATCGCAAAGAGTTGGATGAGCTACTCATGTCTAAACTTTCTGATGTACTGGATGACGTGCAGAAAACGAACAAGATAAAAAATCTGGTTCAGGTGCTGAGACGCGATCAAGTGATTCGAAATACAGGGACGAGAAATGCACCTGTATGGGTGCTCGATAAGGATGGCGGCTTTTCTAAACCGAATGAGGAAGATGTTGTTTAGCAAAGGCTAGAAAAGCAGTAATCGACTAACCATTTGATTTATATATTTTCTAAAGAGCCCCATGAAGCTTCACTTTGAATCCAACTTAGATTACCAATTGGCCGCTATCGAAGCGGTGTGTGATCTATTTCGCGGGCAGGAAATTTGCCGTTCCGAATTCACCGTCACCATGCACTCGCCTGCCACCCCGGTGGGCGATGATTTGTTTCCCGGTACTATGCCACAGCAAATGAGCCTGGGTGTGACGGAATCTGACTTGGGTATCGGCAACAAGCTCACCTTGCTGGATGACGAAATCGCTGAAAACCTGCACGCCATTCAGTTGCGTGGCGGCCTGCCGCCTTCTGGGACGCTGGCTTCGGGTGACTTCACAGTGGAGATGGAAACCGGCACGGGGAAGACATATGTTTATC
>JBAQWL010000098.1:0-1707 GCA_049298895.1 Gallionella sp. | reverse complement strand
TCCCAACACCGTTGCGCAAGCTTGCAAGGCCGCTGCAGGCTTGGGTGTGTGGATGGTCAATGTGCATGCACTGGGCGGACGCAAAATGCTGGAAGCGGCACGAGTAGCGATAGATGGCAGCCCACAGCACCCTAAACTGATTGCGGTGACGATGCTGACCAGCCTGCTGCAGGAAGATCTTTCCGAGATCGGCATCGGTGCTACACCAGCAGAGATGGTGCTGCGCTTGGCGATCTTAGCGCGTGGTAGCGGGCTGGATGGCGTGGTGTGTTCCGCTCAAGAGGCTGCGTTGCTACGTAAAAACTGTGGGAGCGAATTCTGTCTGGTTACCCCGGGGATTCGTTCTACGCTGACCGGTAATGACGACCAGTCGCGGGTGATGACCCCGCTTGCGGCGCTGCACGCGGGTTCCAGTTATTTGGTGATCGGGCGCCCAATTACTCAGGCGGCTGATCCGTTACAGGCATTGCGCGATATCAACCAAGAAATCGGGGCTTCGATATGACGATACTACCCAACTTTACTGACGCAAAGATATTGGTGGTTGGTGACGTGATGCTGGATCGTTACTGGTTTGGTGAGGTCGACCGCATCTCACCAGAGGCACCAGTGCCGGTGCTTAAAGTTGAGCGTGTCGAAGAGCGTCCAGGAGGGGCGGCCAACGTGGCACGCAATATTATTGCGCTCGGCGCGCAAGCCACATTATTATCGGTGGTGGGCGATGACGAGGCTGGCGCGTGCCTAGAGCGGCTGCTAAAGGAACATGCCAATCTCAATGCACTGCTGCATCGTGATAGCACTATCTCTACTATCATCAAGCTACGCGCCATCGCACGCCATCAGCAGTTGTTGCGTATTGATTTTGAAACCTCTCCCAGTCACGAAGTGTTGCATGCCAAGTTGGAGGAATTTAGAGTGCAAATGCCGCTGGCCGATGTCGTGATCCTCTCCGACTATGGTAAGGGAGGACTGACTCATATTGCTGAGATGATCAGGCTGACAAAAGCCGCTGGCAAAGCGGTGCTGGTCGACCCTAAGGGAGATGATTACGCGCGCTATCACGGCGCTACATTGCTTACGCCGAATCGCAGTGAGTTTCGTGAAGTGGCGGGAAGTTGGAAGACTAATGCTGAATTTAATGCTAAAGCAGAACAATTGCGTACCGAATTGCAGCTAGACGCGTTGTTGGTCACACGTAGCGAAGATGGCATGAGCTTGTATCAGGCCAATGAAACTCTGCATGAGCCGACACAAACGCGTGAAGTGTTCGATGTCAGCGGCGCAGGCGATACCGTGATCGCCACCCTTGCTGTGATGCTGGCAAGTGGTGCGGGCTTGCCCGATGCCATGCGTATTGCCAATCGAGCTGCTGGCATTGTTGTGGGTAAGCTGGGCACGGCGGTCGTTAGCCGTGAGGAAGTTATTCAGGATATGGCGTGAAATGTCTCTCCCTTGACAAGGGGGAGGTTGGGAGGGATTGGTATGTATTGCATCGTTACGGGAGCTGCTGGCTTTATCGGCTCCAATCTAGTTAAGGCACTCAACGAGCGCGGTGAGAACAATATCATCGCGGTCGACAATCTGAAGAATGCCGACAAGTTCAAGAATCTGGTGGATTGTGAGATCGCCGATTATATGGATAAGGAAGACTTCCTCAAAAAATTGCAGGAGGGTTTTTTCGATGGGCTGGTCAGTGCAGTGCTGCAT
>JBAQWL010000097.1:0-4794 GCA_049298895.1 Gallionella sp. | reverse complement strand
CCGTGCAAAAGGTGGATGCGCTACGCTTATCCACCCTACCCAACTTGGATAGCGATCTTGTAGGTCGGGCTACGCCCGACTTAAATATGTGTGAGGAGTAAGTGACCGGGGCTATTATTTTTTGATTTTGCTTAGCCCACCGCTCCTTTTCACTTCTTAATGTACGGACAAGGAATAGAGTTGCCCGCCGCGCGTCAGCACCAGCAGTCCTTGGTCCAGCGGGAGCGGCACGACTTGTATCGCGCCGCCTTCAAGTTTGATGCGTGCTGCCATACTACCGTCTTCTCGGTTCAAGCCATGCAGATACCCTGCATAATCGCCAACCACGACAAACTCTTCCAGCGCATGCGGCGCGGTGGTTTCACGCAGGGATAACTGTTCATTCTTCCACAGCGTGCTCCCGCTGGTCTTATCCAGCGCGATGACCGATCCCTTCGCATCGCTGAGGTAGAGATATTTTCGCAACAGCATCATGCCCTTGTCGCTGGAGAAGTCGCGGTTCCACAATGGGCTTCCTTGTGCCGCGTCATAACATGCCACACGACCTTGAAAAGCAATGGCACAGACTTGCTCATCATCTACGACAGGGTTGCTGGTGATGTCACTAATGCGTTCGAGTTCGGTGCTGCCGCGGGGCTGAGAAACCGAGACCTCCCACCGTACTGAGCCGTCTGCAATATTCAGGGCAACCAATCTCCCTCCGGAAAATCCGACGTATGCCACGCCACGCTGCACGGTCACACCGGCATGGCTGCGCACTACCAGAGCCGGAGTGCTACGCTCATACAGCCAGAGACGCTTGCCATTTGCCGCGCTCAGCCCGGCGATAAATCCATCACCGCTGCGCACCAACACCATGCCATCCGCGACTTGCGGCGCACTTAACACTTCACTGGATACTTTACTTTTCCAACGCAGCTTGCCGTTTTCGTCATAAGCCAGCACATCGCCTTTATCGCTTCCAATGAGTACCATGCCTTCACCGCTACCCACGCCAGCAGTAATGGTAACACCAGTATTAATACGCCATACCTGCTTGCCAGAGGCGCGTTCCAGTCGAGTCAAGCTGCCCTTGGCCGATGCGCCATAGATCGCATCAGCAATCGGCACAGCTTGAAGTGGGTTCAGTCCCGAATCCCCCACTTTGCTACGCCAGCGCACCTCAAAGGTGGCGGTCTGTGTAAATTCGACCAACTGAGCGGGGCCCACTTCCCCCTTTAAATCAGCCAAATCCGGCGAAGAGTCGCTGGAACAACTACTCAAAACAAACAAAGCCAGCAGCGAAGCCAGACATGAATGCAGGCCAGGGCTTACCAATTTCATTTACTCAATACCAGCGCATCAAGTTTCATCTGAATCAGATTGCGATACGCACTCTTGGCATCGGTCTTTTCATAGGCCAGCTTATAGGAGCTCCTCGCTTCATCTGGCTTTCCTTGTGCGCTCAACACGTCACCACGCAAGTCGCTATACAAACCATCAAACGAAGCAGCATGCTCAGTTTCCAGCAATTTCATGGCATCTGTATAATTTTTTTCATCCAATAACATTGATGAAAATTGCAAACGCGCCACGTCGCGCAGCTCCGTCTCGCCAGCGTGGTCGATGACCCACTGTAACTGGGTTTTGGCAGGCGCAGTGTTTTCGCTTTGTTGATTCACTTGTGCAGCCAGTAAAGCGGCTCTCGACGCGTATGCAGTGGCAGAAAATTTGTCCATCACTGCGGCAGCGGCATCGTTGACACGCTTTTTATCATTCCCTTCAAGCTGCTTGATGAATTCAGCAAACAGTGTGGCACTCTGAATGGATTGTTGCTGCTGGTAATAATGCCATCCGCGCCAACCGCCCAGCGTGACGAAGATGATCAACAAAGCGCCAAAAATCTGATTTTGATTGTCCTTCCACCACGCCTTGATCGCTTCGATCTGTTCCTGCTCTTCCAAATCCACTGCTGCCATGTTGTTCACTCCTGCTTGATAAATTGATCGACTGTCGCGATGAGATTATTCACATGCACGCGAGTTTGTTCACCACCTTGCATCGGCTTAACACTTACCTCGCCCGCTAGCGCTTCATCATCGCCTATTACTACTGCCACCACCGCGCCACTGCCATCGGCCTTTTTCATCTGTGATTTGAAACTGCCGCCACCGCAATGCAACAGCACTCTCAAATTGCTGTCGCGCAATTGCTCCGCCATTCGGCTGGCCAATTGACCGGCCAGCTCGCCCTGATGCACCACATACACATCCACTTCCTGCCTGGGTAGTGCCATGCCATCGTCCTGCAACAACGCCAGCAGACGCTCCACACCCATCGCGAAACCGGTTGCGGGGGCGGGCTTGCCGCCGATCTGCTCAACCAGCCCATCATAGCGGCCACCCGCGCAGATGGTGCCTTGTGCGCCCAGGCGCGTGGTCACCCACTCGAACACGGTACGGTTGTAATAATCCAGCCCGCGCACCAGACGCGGGTTGATCTCAAACGGCACATCGTGGCGTTTGAGCATCGCTTGCACCTCATCAAAATGCCGTAGCGCGTCTTCTTCCAGTTCGTCCAACAACTTGGGTGCGGCAACAATCAAATCCTGCATCGCCGGATTCTTGCTGTCCAGAATGCGCAGCGGATTGCTGTGCAAACGGCGCGTGGTTTCGGCATCCAGCAATTCCATGCGCTGTTCAAAATAGGCGATCAGCTTGGCGCGATGACGATGCCGTGAAGCGGTATCACCCAAAGTATTCAGTTGCAGCGTGACATCACGCAGGCCAAGCTTTTTCCACAGCCGCGCGCACATCAAAATCTGTTCGGCATCGATGTCCGGTCCGGCAAAACCCAACGCTTCAACGCCAAATTGATGAAACTGGCGATAGCGTCCCTTTTGCGGACGCTCATGGCGAAACATCTGTCCGCTGTAATACAAGCGCTGCGGCGCGTTATACAGCAAATTGTGCTGCAACACGGCGCGCACGCAAGAGGCCGTTCCCTCGGGGCGCAGCGTCAACTGGTCGCCGTTCAGCGCGTCGGCGAAGCTGTACATCTCTTTTTCGACGATGTCGGTCACTTCGCCGATGGCGCGCTTGAACAAATCTGTTGGCTCAACCAGCGGCATGCGGATGTTGCGATAGCCATAACTGTGCAGCCAATCGCGCAACAGCTCCTCTAACCATAACCACAGCCCCGCCTCGTCCGGAAGGATATCGTTCATGCCGCGCACGGCCTGGAGAGTTTCGTTGCTCATGATTATTTTCTAAGTTCGATGGGACTGAGGGGGGTTCGCATCACGTATTTTCGCGCGACATACTCATCAACAATGCGTGTGAATTCCACCGCGATGTTATCGCCACGCAGGGTCATGGCTTTTTCTCCATCGATGTAGATCGGTGCAGCCGGACTCTCACCCGTACCCGGCAAGCTGATGCCGATGTTGGCCAACTTGCTTTCGCCCGGCCCGTTGACCACACAACCCATCACCGCCACGGTCATGTTTTCAACGCCCTCATAGTGCTCACGCCATACCGGCATCTGCTCGCGCAAATGTATCTGGATGCTTTGCGCCAACTCCTGAAAAAAGCTGCTGGTAGTGCGCCCGCAACCCGGACAGGCTGTCACCATCGGCGCGAACGCGCGCAAGCCCAAGGTCTGCAGAATCTCCTGCCCGACCCGCACCTCCTGGGTGCGATCACCGCCCGGCTCGGGAGTCAGAGAAATGCGGATGGTGTCGCCGATGCCTTCCTGCAGCAGCACCGCCAGCGCGGCAGTCGAAGCAACGATGCCCTTGGAACCCATGCCCGCTTCGGTCAAACCAAGATGCAGCGCGTAATCGCATTGCTGCGACAGCGTACGATACACCTCGATCAAATCCTGCACATCGCTGACTTTGCAGGACAGCACGATGCGGTTATGTGCCAGGCCCAGTTGTTCGGCGCGCTCGGCACTTTCCAATGCGGAAGCAATCAGCGCCGCGCGCGTCACTTCTGCGGCATCTTTGGGCTGCGTCAGAAGCGAGTTCTCGTCCATCATACGCACGACCAGATTCTGATCAAGACTACCCCAGTTCACCCCGATCCTTACAGGCTTATCATAGTGAATCGCGGTTTCTATCATCATCGAAAACGGGTCGTCTTCCTGACGACTGCGCCCCACATTACCCGGATTGATACGATATTTCGCCAAAGCCTGTGCGCAATCTGGGTAATCCTTCAATAAGCGATGGCCGTTGTAATGAAAATCACCGACCAGTGGCACATCGCAACCCATGTCATCCAACAGTGCACGTATGCGCACCACTTGTGCAGCCGCTTCAGAGGTGTTTACAGTGATACGCACTAATTCAGAACCGGCTTTGGCCAATTCGAAAACCTGCTTTGCTGTTGCGTCGGCATCGGCGGTATCGGTATTGGTCATGGACTGAACCACGACAGGCGCGCCACCGCCCAGCATCACCCTCCCCACCAACACCCGTTGCGACGGGCGGCGCTTGATTATGGACGTACTCATACTCACTGCAATGTCACGTGAGCCACTTCGCTGTACTCATTGATGTAAGGCACTATATCTACCTGCTTGCCCTGGTGGAACAGGCGCACCGATAACCCATGGCCGATCAACATAGTGAACGGTGCGCGGCCATAAACAATCAACTCGCTCCCAGGCGGATTGAGTTTGGAAGATAACATCTTGCCTTCCCCGTCCTTGATTTCAGTCCATGACTCCTCACCGAACTCAAGACGTAACTGGGTAATTGGTGACAAAACGTTGGATTGGGTCGCCGATTCTGCTGCTTGAGTAGATAAC
>JBAQWL010000096.1:0-3059 GCA_049298895.1 Gallionella sp. | reverse complement strand
CCTCGAGTTGAGAGCGCGACAGCACTTTGCCCGCATTCAATATCAACGCATGCAGTAACGCAAATTCTTTGGCGGAAAGCTCAACAGGTTGATCCTGGTACACAACTTGGTGGGCAGCGGGATCGAGCCTGACCCCGGCAACCTGTAGAGCAGGTGCGGCACTGCCGCTAATGCGACGAACCAGAGCGCGCAGGCGCGCCGCAAGTTCACCCATATCGAATGGTTTCACCAGGTAATCATCAGCACCCGCATCCAAACCTCTGATGCGATCATTGACCGTGTCCATAGCGGTCAAAATCAACACAGGCACCCTGGAATTTCGTGTTGCGACGTTACCTGTTGGTGCATTTTTAATATGGCTGTGGTGGCTGCGCAAACGACGCAACACCTCTAGGCCGGAGAGGCGCGGCAGCCCCAAATCCAGAACTACGGCAACGTATGATTCGGTTGACAGTGCCTGATCCGCTGCCACACCGTCTTTCATCCAGTCCACGGCGTAGCCGGACTGCTTCAAGCCAGCCTGGATCGCATCGCCCAGCAAGGCATCGTCTTCGACCAGTAGTACCCGCATGATCCACCCACTCGTTATCTACAAACTTTAATCGTCGTGGCTTTGCCCAACATGCGTTTTATCGCTACCCGTTGACTATTGACTGGCTACCGGATAAACGAACCAAAAAGCCACAACGCACACCAGCATTATGGCACCCAGCCAGGTATAAGCGCGTTTGATTCCTTCACTCGAATCGGCGGACTTAAAGCCGGTAATCATCGCGCGCACCAGATTCTCACGATGCATCACACTGCTAACTAACACACCCAATACATGCACCACCACCACAGCCAGCATCACATAAGACACGACATCGTGCAGCTCTACCAGCTCATCCCCACCTACGTCCTGGTAAACCAACACGCCACTCACGCCGGATGCGACACCTAGTACTAACAGCAGCCAAATCGCTACGCTGCCAGCCGGATTGTGCCCGACATAGTGGGCGGGTGTGCGCTTAACCAGTGATTTTAAATAGGTAACAACTTCTCCGAGTCCAAACAGAAACGCAGTAAATCTTGCATAGCGAGTACCGATAAACCCCCATAGCAATCTGAACACCAGCAATCCCAGCAGGATGTAACCAAATATCACGTGGATATCACGGTTGCGCTCAGAATCAGCGGTCAAGAATGCGACCGCGAATGACAATACCAGCAACCAGTGAAACACCCGCGTCGGAACATCCCAAACCAAGATACGCTTACTCATGTCGAACTCCAGTAATCAGGCGCTTACTTGGGCATCCTGATGTCGCCTTCAGCAAAACTGCCACTTGCCGCATAGGAGTGACAGCCGCCGCAATCTGCCAGGCTCTTCACCCGCCGATCCTTTCCAACATAAGCCTTCTCCTTGCGGTGCTCTGACTGAAACCAGCGAGTATCAGTAATACGCAGAGGCGGTTCTTTGCCATCAGCCGACTTGCGCGCTTTGTTGCTGGCGTTCGTTACCAAAAATTTGCTTATTTCACTGGCAGTCTCGGCATCTACGCTGGCATCGCTACCGAAATGCTTATCCAGACCGGACATCACTGCACGCCAAGATTCAGCGCGAAGAAAACGTGGCGGGTAAGCAATATGGCAGGATCCGCACTCATCCTTCCATTTAGCATTGCTGACCTGAGGTCTCTTGCTACTCTTGAGTCGGCCGCCATCTTCATCTGCTTGTGCGGTCGTCATCGCGATATTCATCATCAGCGCAACGCCAACAAATAACTTGATGGCCAGTGACCAGCGGTAACTTCTATAATTATTCAACATGACAGTCTCCTTTTTTATTTACGAATGGTAAGCAAGTAAGCCAGCACATCGCCTTTTTCCTGCGGCGTGCAGACACGGTCAAGCACATCGTTACAATTGCGCTTGAACCACTTAGCAACTTTTTTGGGATTAGTGAACCGTTCAGCATTTGCTGATGGTGCGATAGGATCGATCGACTTTTCGGTCTTTGCATGCTTGCCTTTTATTGCAGGGTTGTCGGTATGACATGAAGTGCAGCTCCATTCATTGCCGTGCTTCACCTTGAAAAATTTCTCCCCGCGTGCAGCTGAAAATCCCTGGAAATTCGGGATGCTCTCTGCCGCATCTTTTTGGAGCTGAGCCAGCGCTTCGTCAGGCGTTTGTGCAAAAACCGGCTGCGCCGACAACCCAATGACAAACAGCAAACCTAAGATATAGGACATACGCAACATTCTTTATCTCCTTCAAATGGCACTGCGAGGTGTGTAGATTAGTAGGCCAAACTTAAGGAATGCTTAAGCCAAAGAATATTTTTTGGGGGCCGTCATCTTGGCTAGAAGCAGTTGAAAAGCCAGAAGGGGAAATATGCCGGATCAGCTGCCGCAAGCGCGGCAAGCAGGATCCTTACTCAAGGTGCTACGTAAAGTATGCATATCAAGTGCATTGAGTGTAAACAGCTTACCGCTCAGGCCGCTCTCTATCCCTACCAGCAACTTGATTGCTTCCGCAGCTTGCAGCGTGCCGATGATACCGACCAGCGGTGAAAATACGCCCGTAGTCGCGCAGCGCAACTCAGCTGATACGCTGTCCTCGGGAAATAAACAGTTGTAACAGGGTGCCTCACTACGGCGTAAATCGAGTACCGCTACCTGACCGTCAAACTTGATCGCTGCTCCTGACACCAACGGCTTGCGCTGTGTCAGACAAGCTCGGTTGACCGCATAGCGTGTTGCGAAGTTATCGCTGCAATCCAGCACCACATCGGCCCCGGCAACGAGCTCACCTAGTTGAGCCGCATCGGCGCGTATCGCCAGCACGATGCATATGACTTCAGGATTGATGTCGTGCAGTACGGTCTGCGCCGAAGCCACCTTGGACTGGCCAACTGTGGAGGTGCGATGAATAATCTGACGTTGCAGATTGCTCAACTCCACCGTGTCATGATCACACAGGGTTAGTTGCCCGACCCCGCTGGCAGACAGATACAACGCGGCGGATGAACCCAGGCCGCCCAGACCGATGATTAGCACCCTGGCATCGAGCAGGCG
>JBAQWL010000095.1:0-2225 GCA_049298895.1 Gallionella sp. | reverse complement strand
CCACACCCCATGCCTCGTTTCCAGCATAAGCGAGCACGTATCTATCGCATAGGGCGAGGCGCTTATGCTTCCGAACTTGTCGAGGATAGCATTCATTTGGCGCATTTTGTCTGGCCGAAGCGTCCATGCTTCCATGATCGCGAACACAAAATCAGCCTCCAATGCCAACGCCGCTGACTGGATCGTCCGCGCAGACTGATCTTTGTCCTCGACGCTTCCAGGCTGAATCATCACCGGGATGACTTCCTTGGTGGTCAGGTTGCCAACGAAGGCGAACGCCTGAAGTTTTTCACCGGCCTCCAGAAGTTCCCGCGCTTTGTCGATCAGCGAACTGATGATGTCCATGTACGCCTGCGGTGGAATGCTAATGGGTGCCTCAATCATTTTTTCCTCAATATTTGCCACCGGTCGTGCAAACCGGGGAACGTGCGGTGATGTTCGTTGAGCGCCTGCGTTTCGGCGTCGAGGCGCTCGAAATCGGCGCTGAGCACATCGAAAAACTTTTCGGTCGCCGTGTTGCCGCCTTTCTCTTCGCCTTCGAGAATCATAACCTGTCCGGGGCGCATCGCGTGAGCAACCTGTTCGCCGAACGGCGTGCCGAGGTTTGGCCAGACCAGCAGCACCACGTCGAAATTGCCTGGGAGCAGTGCAACTGCGTCACCGTGGTGATCGAGCCGATACACGGATCGCATGGGATAACCGCGCTTATTGTCGCGAGGTTGCCGATAGTCCGTCCAGTCGGCGGCAGTGATCGCTATCCCCTGCTGCGCAAGCTGGTCGGCAAGCCAACCGGAACCACTACCGGCTTCGAGCACCTTTTTACCTTTGCACAGGGCAGCCAGAGAGAAAATGCATTCTGCCGTAAATAGGCAGAAGCCGAATTCCCGGTTGTAGTGGCGGCGTTGGTGGTAGAGCACATCGAATTCATCTGCTTCATCCAACAGGTCACCAGAAGGATATGAAGCGGCAGGCAAGCCTGGAAGTAATGGCCCTGCCTGTTCAGCAACTTCAAGCTCGGCGAGGATGGCGGGCTGGCTCACTTGCCGATGATCCCCTTGGCCATCTCGTACTCACGCTGCAACCCGGAGCCGCAATCTACTTTCGGGTCGAATAGCGCCATGCCAACGTGCATGTAGCAAAGGAGTTGCAGACCAGAAAAATCCCCGTCGAGGTTCGTGAGTGAATAGCGCTTCAATGGATTGTTGATTTCCAGCCCGGTCTCACCAATCTGTGCGATCTCCATGGCCACACGCCCGACTTGCTCCCGCGGAATTTCAGCGAACCGCTTCATGGCACCCATCATGTACTCAACCGCATCCGGGCGATACCCGTCATCCACAACCTTTCGGAGATCCGCCTGCCCTGCCCGATTCAAAATCTGCTTGGCCGCTTCCGCGAACTGCGAATCTGGAAACCGCTTCACCACATTTTTGTAGACCTTCAGCGCTTCCTTTCGGTGCGCATCCATCGAATCGAGGCAGTGCGCCAACCCCATCAGCACCGCTGGGTTATCAGGTGCCAGCGAAGCGGCTTGGCGGAAATACGGCAACGCCTCCATATACTTTCCAGCCCGAGCCAAAGTTGCAGCGAGGTTCTGCTTGACGAGGGCATTGTCCGGCTGGATTTTCGCTGCCGCCTTGAGCACGACTTCAGCTTCGTCATAGCGCTTAAGTTTGGAGAGCGAAACGCCGATGGCGATGGCAGCGCTGTCATAGCTCGGATCGAGTTTGAGGCACTTGTTCAACGGCACCAGTGATTCCTCGACGCGGCCAAGCTCCGACAGGGCTACGCCATAGTTAAAGCAGATGTCAGAGTCATCGACCATGCCATACATCGCTTCCAGCCCAGGCAGAGCGTCTTCGATATAGCCGTGTTGGAGCAGACCAAGCAGATAAGTCTTTGGCTCAATACCCTGCTGCGGCACCGCAACAACGCGCACCATCCCGTCGCTCACGACCACCGCCGCAGTCCAGCCCTTTGCAGCGTATTGCATGGCGAACTGCATGATGACAGCGTCCTCAAACCCCGAGTCGGTGGTTGGCGGCAAACCGGTCAGATCGAGCGATGTGATGAGGCGTTGAAAAATCTCTGGTGCTTGCTTATGCATATACGATAGCTTTCAATAGTGCGGGGGACGCACCTTGGAATTCGGCAACAACACAACGATCGTCACAGCAGCTTCGACGATGCAATTGATGTCGCTGACAGTTGGGTCGGTGGTGATT
>JBAQWL010000094.1:0-3679 GCA_049298895.1 Gallionella sp. | reverse complement strand
GCTTCTTTTCTCGATAAAGGCCGTATGCGCCCTTTGCTGGAAGAGATTCCGGTCAGAGTGATCTTAAGTGATCGTGCCGCGTTTCTCGGACCAGCCTTGCGTGCAGCGCAACTCGACCATGATGCTCATGAATCTCACTGAGATACTGAATGCCCAAGTATTATTAGTGTGTGACGACCTCGATGACCTAATTGCTGCGGTCGCGCAATGCATCGCTGAGCTGGCGACGCAAGCGATCACCTCACTCAGTGCATTCCAAATCGCGTTGGGGGGCGAGACACCTTTTCAGTGCTATCTAAAATTGCGTGATCTAAGCATTAATTGGCCGCCGCTTCATATCTACTTTGGCGGTGAGCTTTGCCTGCCCGACTCGAGTTCGGCGCACAAGCAGCGTTCAATTGTACATCATTATTGTGCAATATTGTGCCGCAGGACTTGGCGCATGCTTGGCATGGACAAGGATGTCCATACAGCCGGCCTGTTTCTAGGTAATCCGACAATCAATAGATTAGGCCGCGGCTGTATCTGTACCAAGCCGCCAGCAGAGCGGGTTACAATGTGCATGAAAACTTTGATTAGGGCACGGCAGAAAATATTTCTAGTGGCAGGCGCAGGAAAGCGTGCAGTACTGGAATGGATATTGCTTGGAGATTCTCTGCCTGCGGCAAGCGTTACGGCAGCAGAGTGGCACTTTGATCGGGCTGCGCTACCTGGGCATTAAGATCAGCGATTCGCGGCGGATATATCAAGTATGCAGCTCTGTTACGCTATAATTAAATTTCCGCGCAAACACAATTTCGACTTTCCTATCACCTAATCGACCCATGAAAAAAAGCACTGCACACATTTTGCGAGTCCGCCCTAAAATCCCGGCGCGCCTGGCACGTCTTGAAGATCTGGCCAACAACCTGTGGTATAGCTGGGACCGGTCGACACGCGCGCTGTTTGCAAGTCTGCACCCGGGCCTGTGGAATGCCACCGGGCAAAGCCCCAAGGCATTTTTGAAGCGCGTGCATGAGCAGCGTCTGCTGGATGCAGCCGATGACCAAGTGTTCATCGGCAATTTCAACCGCGTATTGGCAGATTATGACACTTACCACGATGACCGAATGCCGCCTGTTGGAACAGACTGGCTGCGAAAAGATGATCTGATCGCTTATTTCTGCGCCGAATTTGGTTTCCATGAAAGCTTCCCGATCTACTCGGGCGGTTTGGGCATCCTGGCGGGAGACCACTGTAAAGCAGCGAGTGATTTACGCCTGCCATTCATTGGTGTTGGTTTGTTGTATCGCCAGGGATATTTTCAACAAACCATAGACAGCGAAGGCAATCAAATCGCTTCAAACAGCGACTCCAATTTTGAAGACATGCCCATCGTTCCAGCTAAGCGTTCTGACGGTTCCGAAGCCTATACATCGGTAAATTTGCCGGGACGCAAGCTCAGTATCAAGATTTGGCAAGCCAGGGTTGGCCATATCACGCTGTACCTGCTGGACACCGATTTGGAAAGCAACAGCCCACATGATCGCAACATTACCCACCGTCTGTATGGTGGTGACAAGGTGATGCGCATTGAACAAGAAATCGTGCTGGGTATCGGTGGTGTTGGTGCGCTTCATGAGCTGGGTTTTAAACCGACGGTCTGGCACATCAACGAAGGTCATGCGGCTTTCCTGGTGCTGGAGCGGATGCGTCATAAAATCGCCAATGATGGCTTGGATTTCTTTGCGGCACTTGAGGCGGTCGCGGTCAACACTGTTTTCACTACACATACGCCTGTGCCGGCAGGGCATGATCATTTCAGCGAGAGTATGGTGCAAGATTACTTCGATCACTATTTCTCGGAACTCAAACTGACTCGTGAAGAATTTCTGTCGTTAGGCCGTACCAAAGATAGTCCTGATTTCAACATGACAGCTCTGGCCATTCGTTGCACCCGTTTCAATAATGGCGTATCACGCATTCATGGGCATGTTTCTTCGATAATTTGCGGCGATATGTGGCCGGAAATCGAGCATCAGGAAAATCCGATGACGTATGTCACCAACGGTGTGCATGCCCCGACATTCCTGGCGTCCGAGTGGGTCGGGGTGTTGGAACGTTATCTCGGATTGGAGTGGAGCGCGCGCATGAGTGACGTGGAATTTTGGGAAGGCGTAGATCGCATCCCTGATCACGTGTTCTGGAGCGTGCACCAAACTCTGAAAGCACAAATGTTGAGCTCGGTGAGCGAACGTATAACTGAACAACATTTCCGCAATCATGGCTCTGAGGCACATCTAGATCGCCTGTTAAAGTATGCCAATCCAGACAATCCAAATATTCTGACCATCGGCTTTGCGCGTCGTTTTGCTACTTACAAACGCGCCACCATGTTGTTCGGCGATCTCGATTGGCTGCGCGAAATCCTGCACAATCCAGAACGCCCGACAGTATTTATCTTTGCCGGTAAGGCGCATCCAGCGGATATTCCAGGTCAAGACCTGATCCGTCGTATCACTGAGATTTCCCAGATGGCCGAGTTCATCGGCAAAATCTTGATGGTGGAAGGTTACGATCTTGGCCTGTCGCGTATGCTGGTCTCGGGTGTGGATGTCTGGTTGAACAACCCCTTATACCCGCTGGAAGCCAGCGGGACCTCCGGAATGAAGGCAGGTATGAATGGCTCGATTAACTTGTCGATACTGGACGGCTGGTGGGGCGAAAGTTATGACGGGGAGAATGGCTGGGCGATCAAGCCGGTATCAGAATTACTGAGCGAGGAGGTTCGCACCCGCGAAGAGACCCGCACGCTCTACGAGTTGCTGCAGGACCAAGTCGTGCCTTTGTACTATGATCACGGCAAGATGGGATTCTCGCCGAACTGGGTGAAGATGGCCAAGCACTCGATGGCTACTATCATGCCGCGCTTCAATGCTAAACGCATGGTGAGGGAATATTTGGCCAAATGTTACTTGCCGGCCAGTCAGCAGCACCGATTATACAAACAAAGTCAGTATCAAAATTCGCACATTATTGCCGATTGGAAAGCGCGTGTTCGCCACGCCTGGTCGGGTGTCGAGTTGCGTCGAATAGATACCGGGCAGCAGGAAATCAACTTCGGCGAAAGTCTTCGCTTAGAAGTTGGGGTCAAACTCAATGGTCTCAAACCCAGCGACGTATACGTTGAAATGTTGCTGGGTTATTTCAGCAAACGGGAAGATATGCAGAGCTCGCTACGCTACCCTTTAGTAGCTACCGGCATGATGAACGACGCGGGTGAGCATGTATTCGCCGCTGATGTGAAGCCGGAACATTGCGGCAAGCTTGAATATCATATCCGCGCCTACCCCTTCCACGAAATGCTGACACATCGGTTCGAACTGGGCATGATGCGCTGGCTATAAACACACCGCTCTGTCGCCTGGTGTTACATCTTCTAAAATTGAGCCTGCATTGGCAGAAATAAAAATCCTGTTTGCAACTTCCGAGGTCGCCCCGTTGATCAAGACGGGTGGCTTGGCCGATGTCAGCGGGGCGCTGCCCGCTGCCTTGCGCGCCATCGGCGTGGATGTGCGCGTGCTGATGCCAGGCTATAACCAGGTTATGTCACAACTGGGAATGCATAAGATTGAGGCAACATTAGCTGACCTGCCAGGTTTCCCATTGGCAAGGCTGTTGTCTGGGGTGATGCCGAATC
>JBAQWL010000093.1:0-11763 GCA_049298895.1 Gallionella sp. | reverse complement strand
CGGCAGGGCAGTTCAACAACAGCAATAGACAAAATTCTCACTACGCGGGTTGGTATTGGCAACCTTTTGCATGGGGAAAACTGCGACTGGGTGCCGTGATTTCCGGGTTTGATGGGTATCCAAAAATGAACGACGGCGGATGGTTTGTTGCAGCATTTCCTGTTGCCAGCTTAGATCTCAAAACTTTCAGCGCCAATTTTGCAATTTTCTCCACGTACAAAGATCGGCTGTATGGTGCGTTTTCCTTACAACTAAAAGTTAAACTGTATTGACAGAAGTGGCCAGCATCTCGCCATGTTGAATCTCAGGAAACGCCGAACAAGTCCGTTCGCCCAGATAACCGGCGACTTGCCTGCTTGCGGGCTTAGTCGGATGGCTAGTTGTTTCACCAGCTTGTCGAAGAGCCGACAAACTAACGGATTGATTGCTAATCATCTAGCCGACCTCCCACCGCCAATGAATGAAGAATTGAAATAGGCAGTTTGCGCTGCCGTGGTATTACTTACTCGCTTGACGCAGGTCGGCTAATGGGTGACCTCTTTAATTAACCGAATGGCGACGGCCGCATCACGGCCGTCTTTCGATCTTCTGTCACTAGTGGCGATCCTGTCCGCGCTCTTCGCGCTTGCTTTTTCGATCCTTGTTATCTCGTTCCTTGCCTTGCGGTTCAGTCTGGCGGCGTTGATTTTTATAATGCTGCTGCGTCACGGGCTCATGTGGCTCATAGCGGTATTTCTTGGATCGGATTATATGCTGTACTTCTGGTACGCGAGGATAGCTGTCGCCGGTAAACCTGCGCTGGTAGCTCGGCAATGGTGCGGCGTGCGGCGCTGAACGGCGGTTCGGTTTATCCCATCCACTTCGACGCTGCTTCCATTCGTGGCCCCAGTGGTCTCCCCAACGTGGCGGCGCATCGGTATGCCAGCCGCGAAAATATGGCGGGGGCTTGCGATAGTAGCGCACTGGAACACGCAGCACATATAGTGGAACATAATCAGGTTCCACCAAATCCCATGGTCCGTTGTACCAGGTGCTCGCGTACCAGCCTTCTTCCTGGAACACCCAGTACAGACCATCGTAAAAGAAGTAATTCGAATCTACTCGGGGATCATAGTAGACGGGATAGCCCGGCACCCGAACGAGCCTCGGATACACTGGCATGTTGATCCCGATGCTGACGCCGGGAATGCTGATTCCGATGCCGACACTTACCTCGGCGTGGGCTGCGTTTAACGGATAAAAAAGCATCGGCAACACAATAAATAGCTTGCGCATTTTGAGTCCTCCTATTGGATATACGGCCATCGCAGTGATAGTCAGATTGAAAGGTTACTTACCCGCGACGAGCAAGGCAAGGGAAACATGCACTGCAGTATTGCGACCCGTTGAAGCGCATTTGGTTCGCTGCTGCGTGTAGTTAGTCGAACTTGGCGAACGACTGTTTTTTGGGCTGGGTATTAAAAAGTCAAGTACCGTAAGCTCAGGTGGTGAAACAGACGATGGCGGGTCGAATCATTTATCGGGGTATTCTATTGTGGAAGCCGCCAGCAAGGCTGCCGCTGTTGAAATGGCTAAGGAATGCCCTCACGTTGAACACGGCGCAACGAAAGTTGCAGAAATGAAGGGATTGTAGTCAGCGGAATCGCGACCCGGCAGGTCAATTGTAGTGGCTGGCCAATTTGTGCCAAGTGCTGCCATTGGTAAGGAGCAGATTTGTGCCATGATCGTGGGCTTCCGCCGCACTGACCTAATCATTTTCCCCATACTTTTCTAGCAACTCAATGATCTCTTTGTGCTCCTTCAATGTGGCTATCCTAAGTGCTGTATAGCCCTCCCCATTCGCTTGTGCAATGGCAAGGACATTGGCCTTGGCCGCCAGCAGCAGCTTGACGACGGCGGAATGTCCTTGTTGCGCTGATATATGCAGCGGAGTGACTCCATTTGTTTTGGCTTTATTAACATCGGCTTCGGCCGCCAGCAGCAGCTTGACAGCTTCGGGATGTCCATTCTGTGATGCCATATATAGCGGGGTAGCACCATTTGATTTACTTTTATTGACGTCGGCCTTGGCCTCTAGCAGCAGCTTGACAGCGTCGTGATGGCCATACTGCGATGATATATACAACGGAGTAACGCCATCTATAGTGGCTTTATTGACATCGGCTTCGGCCGCCAGCAGCAGCTTGACGACGTCGAGATGGTCATGCTGCGATGCTATATGCAGCGAAGTAACGCCATTTGTTGTGGCTTTATTGACATCGGCCTTGGCCTCTAGCAGCAGCTTAACGACGTCGAGATGGCCATTCTCCGATGCTATATGCAGAAGAGTAACGCCATTTGATGTGGCTTTATTGACATCAGCACCTTTGTCGATGAGTTCCTGGACTTTTTGCAACTCACCATTAAGAGCCGCATCAGTGAGCTCAGAGGCTGGTGCAGTAATTGCTACACAGCATAGAAGTGTGAATAGTATTAGCGCTTGAATGTTTGATTTCATGCCGACTCTCCTTTTGCGTATTCAGGCCAATCCGATCACCCGTTCCGGTTTACTCCTATTACTTAATTTACCCATGTGCGAAGACTCCAGCAGTATAAGTTCAAGTAATCGGTATCAGCAAATTTGCTGGTCGACTCTCCTGTTAACTCACCTGGGAATAAAGTTTTTAGCTAAATATCGCTTAACCCTCGATTCGAGAGGTGCTCCCAACAGGGCTGCTCTTCAATTTGTACGTTGAGTAGTATTAATTAGCGCCCAATAATCGAACGGCTGCTATCGGTCAGCGTAATACTAGCAAGACTCTTGAAACCCAGCGATAGTGATGATGGCTATAATGCGTCTATGCACGTACTGCCCAGGCGGCTTAGCCGGAACAGAGATTACGCAGGCAAATCGATTTGGGAGAAACTTATGAAACTGCTCGGCACCCATACCAGCCCCTATGTGCGCAAGGTGCGCCTGGTCCTGCTGGAGAAGAACATCTCTCACGATTATCTCGTCGATACCCCGCGTGAACCTGGCAGCCAAGTGGTGCGTGCCAATCCGCTTGGGCGTATTCCGTCACTGATACTGGACGATGAAACTTGCGTGTACGACTCGCCGGTGATTGCCGAATATGCAGACTCGTTGAATGACACACCAATCCTGATCCCGCGCAACGATGCGCAGGCCAGGATGCGTGTAAAGCGCTGGGAGGCGCTGGCGGATGGCATCATGGATTCGGCTGTCGTGGTACGCACCGAGAGCATCCGTCCAGCAGACAAACAGGAATCCAGCAACATCATCCGGCACAACGATGCCATTACCCGCGCGCTTTCCTTTGCCGCCGACCGGATTGGTCCAAGGGAATGGTGTGAGGGATTATCCATCTCGCTGGCCGATCTGGCGCTGGTGAGCGCGTTGATCTATCTGGATTTGCGCCAACCCGAACGCGACTGGCGCGGCGCGCACCCGAATCTGACCACATGGTTTGCCCGCATCAGCAGGCGTGCTTGCGTGCGCACCACACTCGCTGGTTAACTTCGCCTGGGTAGCATCGGTTAGCTAAAGCAATAGACCGATCCTAGCCCGATAACAATCTGGGGCAAATTAAAACACCCTATTTCCGAAGTCATTTGTATCCCGGTGGTCAGAGGACACCTATATCTACATCAACGGCGGTTCATCCATTAGCGCAATCTGCTCGCGCAATTCCAGGATGCGATCCTGCCAGTAACGCTGGGTGTTAAACCATGGGAAGGCAATGCTAAAGGCCGGATCGTCCCAACGCCGTGCGATCCATGCGGCGTAATGGATCAGCCGCAGCGTGCGCAATGCTTCGAGCAGGTGCAGTTCGCGCGGATCGAAGTCGTAAAAATCCTCGTAGCCCGCTAACAGGTCGGAAAACTGCCGGGTCTGGTCGCCACGCTCGCCGGATAGCAACATCCATAGATCCTGTATCGCCGGCCCGGTGCGGCTGTCGTCGAAATCCACAAAGTGCGGGCCATCATCGGTCCAGAGCACGTTGCCAACATGACAGTCGCCGTGCAGACGCAATTTTTTCACCTCACCGGCACGATCGTAACAGCGCCGCACACCCTCCAGCGCCAGCACGACCACGCCGCGATAGACTTCGATCAGTTCGGCCGGGATGAAGTCATGCGCCAATATATATGCACTCGGCTCCACACCGAAGCTCTCGATGTCCAGCCCGGGACGATGCTGGTAAGGCGCCAGTGCGCCAACAGCATGGATGCGTCCGATGAAGCGCCCCATCCATTCCAACGTGTCGCGCTTATCCAGTTCCGGCGCACGCCCCCCCTGTTTGGCAAACACCGAAAAACGAAAGCCATTGAACAAGTGCAGCGTACGACTATTGATTTCCTGTGCCGACACCACCGGAATTTCGTGCCCGGTCAATGCGGTGACAAATGCGTGCTCTTCCAGAATAGCTGCATCACTCCAGCGTTCTGGACGATAGAATTTGGCTACCAAAGACAAGCCATCTTCGATGCCTACCTGATAGACGCGGTTTTCATAGCTGTTGAGCGCAAGCAGGTGACCGTCGCAGCGCAAGCCGATACTGTCCAGCGCATCCAGCACGGAGTCTGGGGTCAACGCGGTAAAAGGTTGGGTTTGCATGGGAGTAATTGTACGGCAGTGCGGACGTCGCAGGGCCGATTGCGCTGCTTCAGCGGAAATTACAGCGGTAGTATTCTTGGAGGAGCACTGGCTATGGCTACGTGTATGGGTATCGCTATAACCCGGATATACAGTCTTGGTGCAAATGAAAAAGTGGCAGGTACTAAGTCTAAGTGCCTCATTCCCGCTCAGACACATTGTGCACAGATTTTTTTCGCTCCGCTTGCAACAATTGCTGAAACTCTTCCAGCGTGACTCCTGGCTTCGAAAGATTCGGCATGTCAATGTTCAATACGTTATAGCTGATGCTTCTGGTGCCGTCGGTCGCAATGTCGACTGCATGATAAGACCCAGCAGGCATTTCTTTTGGTAGATTCAAGCGAACTTCATTTTTGCTGCGCCGCGTTACAGCAACCAGCGGTAATAGTTTCATGGCAGTGACCGTATCGTTTCCCGCAAGCAAAGCCATGCCATTGATGATTTTGATGCCGGTTGCCGGTGTTGTCAGCGGATATATCCCACTGATTTTGAACCGAGTCAGATCGGCGGTATCTATCGCCAGCAGATCTCCAGCGGATCCGGTCGTGTATAGCAGGTCTTGTTCCACTGTCATGTCGGACAATGCTTCAGCCGGGTCGAATGAAGACACAAGTCCAACTTGGGTGCTGGACACATTCAGCACATGCACACCCAGTTCTTTTCCATACAAAAAAACATCCTCCCCGCGCGCCCGAACCAGGCTAGCTGCATGTGCAGCTTTGTAACTCAGCTGCACGTCCAGCTGGTCATCCAGCACTTCCAGCCCCTGCCCGGTGGCGAGCAAGACACGACCATCTTCAATCCAGAGATCATTTATTTCCGAGGCAAGTTTAAACCATGCCCTGGATCGCTCAGGGTCGCTTAGATCGATGACGCCCAATCCATAACTGTTGCTGAAATACAATCTGCCCGTACCGCTCCTGATGCGCTGCACTCCGCCCACGACATTAATGTGCCTGATACGGTACGCCTGATAGGGATCGCTGATATCGATGACGACCAGCCCGCTGTCTTGGCCCTTGCCAACCGCTGCATGGATCACAGTGCCCTCCAGCAACAGCCCGGTGATATTTCCGTCCACTTCCACCGAAGTAATCCAGGTAGGATTGAGCGGGTTACTAATATCAAATATCTGCACACCGCCGTTGTCCACCGCTGCATAAGCAAACTTGCCTTGTGCCGTGATTTGCAACACCTTGCCCCTGGCTTGATAGCGATCCACCTGAGTTGGCTTTTTTGGATCGCCGATGTTCAGCACCGCGAATCCGCCCCACCAATCGCCGATATAGGCATGATCACCCTTGATGCCGATCCCCCAGGCTGCTCCGCTGGTATCGTATTCACCAACGATGACTGGTGACGTCTTGTCGCTGATATCGATCACTTGTATGCCGGCGAACCAGTCGGTGACATAGGCGAGATCATCTTTCAATGCGATGCCACGCGCATTGCCTGGGGTGGACGTATGGCCGATCTGCCGGGGCAGCTCAGGATGGCTGATGTCCAACACATAAAATCCCCGGTCGAAAAAAGCGGCATACGCAGTATCACCGCGTACCACGACATCTTCTGCGGCACCGCCCGGATTGAACACGCCGATCTGCTTGGGAAGTTTTGCATCGCTTACATCGAACACCAACACACCCGCTGCATCATCCGCAACGTACAGCGTATTACCCGCAACTTCCAGGCTCCAGGCTTTCCCCGGCGTATTGATATTTGCGACCAGTTTTGGCGCAGTCGCATCACTCACATCGATAATCTGAAAACCGCCACGATGGCTGGCCAGATAAAGAAGGTTGCCAGACAGCTTGGGTGTGTATGCCAATCCGCTTGTGGCTAGGCTGGCGATATGGGCGGGGTGCAAGGGGTCGCGGACATCGATCACTTGCAAACCGTGGTCATCATCCGCGACGAATGCAATACCGTCGCGCACCACCACGCCCTTGGCCGAACCGGGTGTATGAAAACTGGATAACAAGCGCGGACGGGATGGCGTGCTGATGTCATACAGATGCAAACCGGAAAACCAGTCGGCCACGTAAGCGATGTCGCCTGCAATAAATAAACGGCGCTCACCACCCAAGTTGACACCCTGACCGGTATCAAGATTTTCATTCGATAACAGCGGCGGAGTCGCGGAAAAATCTATGGTCTGTAATGCCGACGGACTGGCGGCAAGCACGGTGCTCTCATCCAACCAGAAGGCGGCAACTGTGTCACTGCCGCGATACGATGTCGAAATGGCAGGTAGTTCTGGATTGCCAATATCCAGGCTGATGAGTTCAGCTCTGTCGTTCCATACCAACGCCTGATCGGCATGCCCAGCGATCCCTGCAACGCGCCCCAGCCTGCTATGACTACCCAACCATTTGACGTGCGCGGGGTCGGCCACATCCAGCAGTGTGATGCCATATTCACTGCGTGCGACAATCGCTACACCGTCCTCTACTTTGACCGCAGTGGCCCCACCAGTCACAGCATGACGTGCTATCTGCTTTGGGTTTGTTTTATCGCCAGCATCAAAAATCGTAAGGCCATACTCAGGTTGAGCCACATAGATGTAATCGCCATTGATGAATATTTTTTTCGCTGCTTCATCCAACGCAACCCGGGACAGCTCGACAGGAGCTTGTGGTGTGCGCATATCAATCACGGTGATTATTTTTTTGTCCAGCAACAGATAGAGGTAACCATCCTTCACCGCGATGTCTGTTATCGTTTGGTCGGCATGATAACGGCCCAATTCTGCAGGACTTGCCAGTTTGCCCATATCCAGCACGACGACTTCGGCATCATCATTAAGCAACCATCCCCGGCTATCTTCGACAACGATGCGCGTCACTCTGCCGCGCGTGTCGTAACCATCCGAGATTATTAACTTACCTGAAGCGGTGACTTCTGCAATCTGCAAGCCACGTTCACCAGCGGCAAGCAAACCATGTGCCTGATAAACCACCAAGTCATGAATACGATAGGGCAACATCAGTGCCTGCTTGACGTAGGGCCCGCCCGGCATCAGCACGAACTGGTGATTTATTCCGTCCGATACCTGCATGCGGATTTCAACCGCGCGACCCAGTGGGAAATTATTCGGTGAGACGGCCTGAATAGAAGATTCCGCCCAGGCGACAGGGCAGACCAGCGTTAGTATGAATATACGCAATAGCATCGGAATTGCGTTTCCTTGGCTGGGAGTGAGCTGCACGTACAATGCAGGCTATTGCTTATGGTCGATAGTTTTTCGTAGCGCAATCAAAACTGCCCACGCACCCAACGCGAGATAGCACAACAGCGACCATTCCGGAATGCCGAGAGTAAGTAAAGTCCACCCTTTTTCTGCGCATTCTCCGGAACCGTGCATCAGCTCCTTCCATACGTTCGCCATTGGCATGGTTTCCAGCATATAGTCCAACCCGGGACCGCAACTCGGCACCTGGTCTCTGGGCAAGTTTTGAATCCAGATATGACGCCCTGCCACCGCCACACCAGACAGCGATAGCAACACGATTAGCGTCGCATAGATACGCTCACCCATACGCTCAGGGCCATGCAGCGTGGCTAGGACAAAAACGGCCAGAATAGCGATGAACACCACACGCTGCACCATGCACAATGGACAAGGATCCTGATGCTTGACATATTGCAAGAACAGGGCAAAGGCCAATAAGCCGCTGGGGAATAATGCACCGGCCAAATACAACCACCGGTTGGAAATGTTGCGCCACAAATTGCACATAGTTATGTGATCTTCCTTGCTAGTTGGAGACAAGCTGCAAGTTGGCCTTGACCTTAATTGGGGTAATGACAGATGGTTTAGTAACACGCACGCTATGACTATCCACCAGCTGTTGCAGCGTAACACCTTCCAGATACTCGAATATCTTCTCGTTCAGCCCCATCCACAAATCATGAGTGATGCACTGTTCACCCTCATGACAATTGTGCTCGCCACGACACTGCGTTGCATCGATCGGTTCATCCACAGCAACGACTATATCCGCAACTGAAATCTTGCTGCTGGGTCGCCCCAGGCTGTATCCGCCACCCGGTCCGCGCACGGCTTCAATGATATTGTTCTTCCGCAACTTACCAAACAACTGCTCCAAATAAGAGAGAGAAATGCACTGCCGCTCACTGATCGTTGCTAGGGACAGCGGCCCGCATCCACCATGAATTGCCAGGTCAACCATCGCCGTCACGGCAAAACGTCCTTTGGTGGTTAATCGCATTGCAGTTCCTTATTCTTTCATTATGCTGGTTATTTTGACACGGGATATTTGGCCTCAAGGAGGCAAGCCATCATTACGGCCAGCAACCCAATTCAATGCCGTGCATCGTAGAATGCCCGAGTTATTTAATCAACTATCTTGTTCAGGTGATTAGGGTCAAACTTGTCTGCAGTAGCGCGCTCTTCTTCCACGCGCACACCCATCTTTTCGAGTTGCCGCAGGATCAATTCGATGCGCTGATCCACCGTCACGCTGTGTCCGATCAGACCGTGCAAAGCCTTGTTGACTGGATCGTTTTGATCGTTGCCGATCCCGTAGGCATTAAAACCGCCGACATTTTTCTTCTCTTCATCCAGAATCCGCGCCGGAATACCCACGGCTGTTGCACCGGCGGGAACGTCTTTTACCACCACCGCATTGCATCCGATCTTCGCGCCTTCGGCTATCGTGATCGGGCCGAGTATCTTGGCTCCGGCCCCCACTACCACACCGTTGCCCAGGGTCGGATGCCGCTTGCCGTGCTGCCAAGAAGTGCCGCCTAGCGTAACGCCGTGGTAAAGGGTGACGTCATCCCCAATCTCTGCGGTCTGACCAATCACCACGCCCATGCCGTGATCAATAAAAAAACGCCGCCCTATGGTCGCGCCCGGATGAATTTCGATCCCAGTCAGCCATCTGCCGATGTGCGACAAAAAACGCGCCAGCCATTTCAGGTTGGCAAGCCACAGCGTGTTCGTCAGGCGGTGGATGACGCGCGCATGCAATCCGGGGTAGCAGGTCAGCACTTCAAAGGTACTGCGTGCCGCCGGATCGCGGTCGAATACGCTGGCGATGTCTTCTCTAATGTTCTTGAACATCATGGCTGTTCCAGCTCCTTGTGATCTTTCCGGTGCTCTTGAATATAGCGCGCCCTGAGGCGCGCATTGTACTCGGTTGCGATGCTCAATATGCCGCGCAGGATGTTGATCTCTTCAGGCTCCAACCTCGCCCGCGCATACAACCTGCGTAGACGCTGCATCAGACGGGCCGGATTCTGCGTGGTGAGAAAGCCGATCTCCAGCAGGGTTTTTTCCAGATGCGCAAAAAAACCTTCCACCTGCTCGTGCGTAGCGGGATGCGTCTCAGGCCTGTCGGGCAGTCGGCTCTGCGCCGCCATGCTTAGCTCATAGCACATTACCTGCACTGCTGCAGCAAGATTGAGCGAGGAGAAATCCGGGCTGGCGGGAATGTTCACCAACAGCTGCGCCTTCCCCGTTTCCTCATTGGTCAGACCGGACATCTCGGTACCAAACAACAGCGCCACCGGCTGCGTGGCCTGCTGCAACACCAGCGGCATCGCCTCACGCGGCGTCTTCACCTCGATGGAGATGTCGCGCGGCCGCGCGGTCATCGCCACCGTGAATACCACACCCTGCAAGGCCTCATCGGTGGAAGTACAAATGAAAGCATCGCGCAATACATCGTCTGCTCCCGCCGCCATCGCATCGGCTTGTGCATCGGGAAAGTGACGGGGGTTGACCAGATACAAATGACGCAGGCCCATCGTCTTCATCGCGCGCGCAGCCGCGCCAATATTGCCCGGATGGGTAGTATGACTGAGTACTACACGGATATTGCAGAAATTATTCGGTTTATTCAAAACACAATACCAACTAGAATAGTGACTCGGATTCTACCGCTCATTAAAGGAACCTCTGCAAAAGCACCTGCGGCGGCGCATCGCGGCGTTGCGCGGCACTCGCTCCCTTGTCTATCAATTTGATAGCCTCGGTTGCTATGCGCCGTGCTCCTTGCACTGCATCCCCCTCGCTAGTTTTTTCAGAGGTTCCTAAACTCGAAGAAGGTCGTTATGCACCCCATGCTCAACATCGCGGTGAAAGCTGCACGTCGCGCCGGAAATCTGATCCACCGCGCCACGGACAGGATAGACCAACTCACCATCACCAAAAAATCTCACGCAGATTTCGTCAGCGAGGTGGATCGTGTCGCCGAGCAAACCATCATCCAAACCTTGCTGGAAGCCTATCCAGCCCACGCACTCTTAGCAGAAGAGAGTGGCAGTCAAGGCGAGTCGGAGTTCGTCTGGATTATCGATCCACTGGACGGTACAACCAATTTTTTGCACGGCTTGCCGCAATTCGCCGTGTCCATCGCGCTGCAGCACAAAGGCATACTCACTCAAGCAGTAGTATACGACCCGAGCAGAAATGAATTATTTACCGCTTCACGCGGACGTGGCGCATTCCTTAATGACAAGCGCCTGCGTGTCACCAAACGCATTCACCTTGCAGATAGCCTGATCGGCACCGGCTTTCCCTATTCCCGATTTGAACATCTGGATGCCTATATGGCGATTTTAAAAGACCTGATGCAAAAAACTTCTGGTCTACGCCGCCCCGGCTCTGCAGCGCTGGATATGGCTTGGATGGCAGCGGGACGCTATGACGGGTTCTTTGAAACCGGGCTCAAGCCTTGGGATATCGCTGCAGGTTGTTTGTTGATCACCGAAGCTGGCGGCATGGTCAGCGACCTGAGTGGCAACGATACTTATCTTGAAACCGGGCACCTCTGCGCTGGAAACCCTGAAATTCACCCGCAGTTGCTACAGGTGATCGCAGCACATTTGACGGCAGGCTTGAAGCGTAAATAGCTTATTTGTGATCCAACCCCAGAAATGTTGCGGTTGTATCCCCAATCGGGGTGCCAAACTGGTAAGTATTCTTGCCTGCCGCTTTGGCGGCATACATGGCTTTGTCCGCCACAATGAGCAACCCCGCCTCAATTTCCGCATCATCGGGATAACGTGCGATACCCACACTTGCGCCGATATTCACTTCTTTCCCTTGCAAGTAGAACGGAGCAGCAATTGAATTG
>JBAQWL010000092.1:0-2134 GCA_049298895.1 Gallionella sp. | reverse complement strand
GTCTCAAGATGTCCAAGGAACTGGCTGATACCGATACTGACCGAGGACTGGCACTCAAACTCATTCAGCAAATATGGCTGCTCGAGCTCGTCACGGATCTTTTCCGCGACCAGTTCGGCTTGGCTGGCCGCCTCACTGGCATCACGACTCAGCCCCTCGAGCACCACCACGAATTCGTCTCCTCCCAACCGCGCCACACTGTCTCCGTCGCGCACATTAGCCTGCAACCGACGCGCCACTTCGACCAACAACTGGTCACCCATCATATGACCTTGCGTGTCATTGATCGTTTTGAAGTGATCCAAATCCAGAAACAACAGCGCCCCATATTTTCCATTGCGTACACTGGCTGACACCGCCTGTTGCAAACGATCAACCAGCAACCTGCGATTTGGCAATTTTGTCAGCGGATCGTAGAAGGCCAACTGATGGATATCTTCTTCCGATTTCTTGCGGCTACTGATATCGCGAAACACCGCAACGTAATGTGTCACCTGCTGAATAGCGTTGCTTACTGCCGTGATGGTCATCAACTTCGGATAAATCTCTCCATTCTTGCGCCTGTCCCAGATCTCACCAGACCATTTTTTTGAGCTAGTTAACTCAGACCACATGGCTTGATAAAAAGCCGCATCGTGTCGGCCGGATTGAAAGATGCGCGGGTTTTTCCCGATCACCTCTGTTGCACTGTAGCCGGTAACCTCCTGGAAAGATTGATTGACTCGCAAGATATTGGCATCAGGATCAGTAATCAGGATGGCTTCCTGGGTTTCAAAAGTGACTGCTGCGATGCGTTGCCACTCCTCTAGTTGCCTGGCTTCAGTGATGTCGTTGTAAACACCCAACAAGCCGATCACTTGGTTATTTCTGTTGCGCATCGGCACTTTGGATGTACGCACCCATAGCGTTTCTCCTGCTGGCGTGGTTACCTGTACATCGAAGTTGATCTTGCTGGTGCCGGTGTCCAATACGTTCTGATCATTGGCGCTATATACTTCGGCAAAGTCTTTCAAAACCATATCGGCATCGCGCTTGTCTTTCACCATCTCGGCGCCGGAAACGCCGGCATCTCGAGCAAAGATGGTATTGCCGCCAAGATATTTCAAACCAGTATCCTTCCAGAATATCCCGGCCGGTACGGTATCGATCACCAACTGCAGGAAATGACTGGATTCTGAAATTGTTTGCTCTGCTTCCAATAACTTCAGACTGTCTTCCAGCATCAGGGCTTGTCGCCATGACGCCAGGATTAACACAGTCAGGGATGCAGATAACACGAGATCACTTATACCCGGCAATAAATCGTCAACAGTGAGCGCTATTATCGTGGCCAACGCTGCGACGACTACAGCAAATATCGGCGACATGCGCAACACTTTTTCACACCATTGGGCATAGCGCTTGCCGTCGGAAGGCAAGATATGCCAATGCATGGCGGAAACACCCACCACGAGGGAAGCGACCGAGAATAATGCGTTCAGGAGCGAACCACTTGTCGTCGTCCCCGTCAGGGCCTGATAGTTCCACCACATCCAAGTCAGCCCCTGTAATACTATTCCGCACTGGAACATGATCCATGCCCAGTTCACCCGGGGGTGCACATGCAACATCATCAGGGCACCGAAACAGCCGGCACTCAATAGCACCACCGGATATGCCGTCATGACACTCAAGCTGAGTAGATCGATTTCACTGCTGGAGGGCAAGTAGAGGGTGAGCGTCAAGGCAAGGGAAGCGATAGTCGCCATGACAGCATCAAGCACGATGATAAACTGACTTTTCCTGGGCAGCAGTGTTTTCATTCCTGCCGCCAAGCCCATCAGGCAGCCTGGACCCAGCATAAGATAGAAAAGGTCGGCGGGCGCGGGAAACGGGTTCCATCCGATCAGGACTTGGATATCCCACAAGATCTGACCGATCGCGTAGGCCAACAGTCCGATAAAGAACCAGCGCCGCGCCGCTTGCACTGCGCCGCTACTGTTGATATAGCCAAGCCAAGCGAGCGCGGCTGCAGTGACGGTACCGACCGTCCAATGGAAATTGTCGATCCTGGACAGCCATAATTGGTTGGCGGTCAGCTGTTGGGCGCTGAAAGATAGAGCGGTGAGGACTATTGCTGTCCAGAGTATTATGT
>JBAQWL010000091.1:0-2204 GCA_049298895.1 Gallionella sp. | reverse complement strand
TTCGTGGCCGCTATAACTTACGTTTCCGCGCCGGCGACGATAATAATATCGGGGCTACTGGCCTTGTGTGCTTCCTGTCTGTTTGAGATGCCCCAAAAATCGGGCTGGGTCAGACCGCGGGTGTTTTTGTCGGTGGGAGCCGCAGTAATCCTGTACTTGCTCGCCGCCAAGACGGATGCTTTCAGCATCAGACACACCAAAACCTATAGCGAACGCAGTGACCTCATTTACGAAAAGTGGTCGCCTTTGGCACGAGTGACCGTGTTTCCGGATGTATTCTGGAGGAGGGACCCGAAGCTTCCGTTCGGATGGGGTATGAGTCCGACTTATGTGTCACAGCGCCGAATCAATCAGTTGTGGATAGAGCAAGACGCTTGTGCGGGGACTCCGATTACGGAGTTCTCCGGTAATTTGGAGGATGTTAATTTTCTTCGTTTTGATATAACGGCAGTTGCCTACCATGTCTGGCCGGAAACGAAAAAGGTCTTTATCATTGGACCCGGCGGGGGCCGCGACGTTCTCACGGCGCTGAACTTTGGAGTCCCGGCGGTAACTGCCTGTGATATCAATCCAGTCATTGTTGATTTAGTCGAGAACAAGTTCAAAGATTTTGCGGGAGATCTTTATAGTCGTCCGGGCGTAACCGTGCATGTTGGCGAGGGGCGTAGCACAATTCGCCGCATGGAGGACCGCTTCGACGTCATCCTGATCCCGCTCATTGATAGTTGGGCCGCCACCACGGCGGGGGCCTTTTCGCTGGCCGAAAACAACCTGTACACTGTTGAGGCAATGCAGGATTATTTAGATCATCTGGAGCCGAATGGCTGCCTCTCTGTAACTCGCTTCCTGTTTCAACCGCGCAACCAGACGCTTCGATTGGCCATTATCGCGCGAAGAGCGCTGGAGGAACAGGGGGTGCCCGCACCGGAACAACAAATTGTCGTCATTGGAACGACAACTGAAAGCGGGGTGGCAACTGTACTGGTCAAGAAGCAGCCATTCACACCGGAAGAACTTTCTCGACTTCACTCGGCGTCAGAGTATCTGCAATTTCCTATCTTGTTTAGTCCGGATTCGGGTGGTGACAGTGATTTTGTGGCAGGTTTAACCCAACGCCCGCTGGAGAACTTTCTTCAAAACACTTATTATGATTTATCCCCGAGCACTGATAACCGCCCGTTCTTTTTCCAGATGATACCATTCTCCCGTGCATTTGACCTGCTGACATCCGAAAAAATCGTCGGGCAGGTCTACAATTATTATGCCCCTTTGGTGCTTATCCTTTTGTTGGCGCTCTCCACAGTGCTGGTACTGTTATTTTACATCTTACCGCTCAAATTCGAGCGCGGTGTAGAGCCACTGCCAAAATGGTGGGGGACCTTTGCCATCGTCCTTGGGCTCGGCTTCATGTTTGTAGAGATTCCGCTTATGCAGAAAGGTTCACTCTATCTGGGCCATCCCACATATAGTTTAACAATTGTTCTATTTTCACTCCTCATTTTTGCCGGATTGGGAAGTCGTTGGAGCGGCCGAAACCACAATGCGCCGCTGGTTGTGATGCTTCGCCGATACCTGATAATGGCATTTGGGCTGGTTGCCCTTCTGGCCATCGGGTCCGACTTTATAATCGAGGCAACTATTGGCCTGAGTTTCTGGATACGTGTAGCGATCTTTGTGGTTTTGATAGGTACCGCGGGGTTCTTCATGGGCACGGCCTTTCCCTCTGCTATACGATTAGTTGGCAATAGCCACATCAAGTCCATTCCGTGGGTGTGGGCTTTGAACGGAGGCGCATCCGTTCTTGGTTCAATACTGGCCATGGCGGTGGCGATGGCATTCGGTTACTGGCTTGCGCTCGCCATGGGCGCTGTTTGCTACCTGTTTGCGCTCGCCATTGCATACAAAATACCCGAAGCCAGAATCGATTGACACATGGCAGAAAGAAAACAGCCCGCTAATGTAGCCATGCTTGCCGCAATTATGCTGGCTATAGCGGCGGTTGTGCTCTTTATTGGTTGGAAGAAATTCTGGTTTCTCACAGATGATGCGTATATTGCCTTTCGATATGCCAGCAACAGTATTCTTGGCTTTGGTTACACTTGGAATCCACCGCCGTTTCGCCCGGTAGAGGGCTACACCAGTTTCTTGTGGGTAATTATCCTTGAGTATATCTGGCGAATCTTTGGAGTGCTTCCCCCTAATTC
>JBAQWL010000090.1:0-10578 GCA_049298895.1 Gallionella sp. | reverse complement strand
TGCTTTTACTGCGTAGCTCTTGTCGGGTTAGATGCAATTCGTTATTTCACGATGGCCATTGGACTAGGTCCTTCTGTGAAGGTGTAGTTAGTAACGATACTACCCTTTAAGAGGATATCGAGAGTTTTCTGTTGGCCAGTTGTTTCAACCTTCATGGTAAAGACAAAACTTTGAGCGTGTGCACTTCCGCTTGAATGGGTGTAGAGCCATTTCTCTTCGGTTTCCGATACAACTGTTTTTGAGAACGGCTCACCAAACATTTGCTTAAGTTCCGCCGAAGTTGTTTTGCTTCTCACAATCTTACTAACCTGCTCGGTTGGAAAATCACGGCCAACTGAATAAGTTGACGTGGCACAGCCTGACATGCTCAGCATTGCTAAAACGAAAAGTGTCGACGCTAAATGCTTCATTGTTTTCTCCTTGGTTGTGTATCTAACGAATCTTCGGCGTCGCACACACCACATCCGCATTCTGCCCCCGATTCCGCAACGCATGATCCATCAGCACCAGCGCCAGCATCGCCTCGGCGATCGGCGTCGCACGTATGCCGACGCAGGGGTCATGGCGGCCGTGCGTTTCCACCATCACCGCCTCGCCCTTCAGGTCGATGCTGCGGCGCGGGATGCGGATGCTGGAGGTGGGCTTGATCGCGATATGCGCGACGATGTGCTGTCCGGTCGAGATGCCGCCGAGTATGCCGCCGGCATGGTTGGATAAAAATCCCTGTGGGGTCATTTCGTCGCCATGCTCGCTGCCCTTCTGCGTCACGCTGTTGAAACCCGCACCGATCTCCACGCCCTTCACCGCGTTGATGCTCATCAGCGCGTAGGCGATCTCGGCATCCAGGCGGTCATATACCGGCTCGCCCAGGCCCACCGGCACGTTCTCCGCCACCACGGTGAGTTTCGCGCCGATGGAGTCGCCGGACTTGCGCAGCGCGTCCATGTAATCTTCCAGTGCCTGCACCACGCTGGCATCCGGCGCAAAAAATGGGTTGGTGTTTACCACATCCCAGCTCTTGAACGGGATTTCGATCTCGCCGATCTGCGTCAGATAGCCGCGCACCACCACGCCATATTTTTTATTCAGCCATTTTTTGGCGATCGCCCCCGCCGCCACGCGCACCGCGGTCTCGCGTGCCGAGGCACGCCCGCCACCGCGATGGTCGCGGAAGCCATATTTTTGGGTATAGGTGTAGTCGGCATGTCCGGGGCGGAACGTTTCAGCGATGTTGCCGTAATCCTTGCTGCGCTGGTCTTCGTTGCGGATCAGCAGCGCGATGGGCGTGCCGGTGGTCTTGCCCTCGAACACGCCGGAGAGTATTTCCACGGCATCCGATTCACGTCGCTGTGTGACATGGCGCGAAGTTCCGGGCTTGCGCCGGTCCAGATCATGCTGGATATCGGCCTCGCACAACGCCAATCCCGGCGGGCAGCCATCCACCACGCAGCCGAGCGCCGGGCCGTGCGACTCGCCGAAAGATGTCACCGTGAATAAAGTGCCGAGTGTGTTTCCAGACATAACCTACCCCACCAAGATGATGCGCAATTGAGGCTGGCAGTTTAACATAGCGACCCCGACACGGTGGGGCACAGCCCTCCGGTGCGGGATAACCAGCGACTTGGTTGCCGCCTAGCGGCGGCCTAGTCGAATGGCTATAACCAATGACTTGCCCAGCGTTTTTTGCTGGGTTAGTCAGATGGCTAGTAGTCATATCAGTAGTTTCATCAGGGGTCGCAGGCGGCTGCATCGCAAAACGCTATTACTCTTCGAGCGTTCGCAGTCGCCGGGCACTACAGCAATGCTTCAACCCCACGCAAGTGGGAATAACCTATGGGAAGTGATATTCATGAAGGCCATACTGATGACCAGCGCAGGTAGTCCCGAGGTGTTGGCCATGTACGACATCGACAAACCCGAGCTGGCCTCGCCGCACCACCTGCGCGTCAAACTGGCCGCTGCCGGAGTGAATCCGCTCGATACCAAGCTGCGCGCCAAACCGGTTTATTACCCGGACAGACTCCCCGCAATACTCGGCTGCGATGGCGCGGGCATCGTGGAAAAAACCGGCAGCGCGGTGACGCGCTTCAAGGAAGGCGACAAGGTGTTCTTCTACAACGGCGGCATCGGTGACGAGCAAGGTTGTTATGCCGAATACACCACGGTGCACGAGGAGTATTGCGCAGCTATCCCCGCCAATCTCAGTTTGCAGGACGCTGCGGGATTGCCGCTGGTGCTGATCACGGCATGGGAAGCGCTGTACGAACGCGCCAATTTACAGTCAGGACAAACCATTCTGATCCATGGTGGAACAGGTGGCGTGGGGCATATAGCGATGCAGCTGGCCAAGTATATTGGCGCGCGAGTGGCTGTCACGGTCAGCGACGACAAAAAAGAGGGACTGGCACAAGGTCTCGAAGCCGACAAGATTGTCCGCTACAAGGAGATGGACTTCGTCGTGGACGTGGAGGAATGGTCAGGAAACAAAGGAGTGGACGTGGTGCTCGACACGATAGGCGGCGATATATTCAGGCGCTCGATGAATGTCACACGCATCGGCGGCAAGATCGTCACCCTGCTCGCCGTTCCGCTGACTGCCGAAGACGCGCAACTGGCGCGGCTGCGCAATCTGTCGCTGTGCTACGAGTTGATGCTCACACCGCAATTGATGAAACAACACGACGAACGCATCCGCCAGCGCAAGATACTCGAACGGGGCGCACAGCTTGTCGAGGACAGCAAGATCGGCGTGCTGGTCTCCTATGCGCTGCCGCTCGCCGAAGCTCAACAAGCGCATAAACTGATCGAACAAGGCAGCGTGTTGGGGAAGATCATTTTGACGATGGAGTGATGAGACCACAACCCCTCCCAACCTCCCCTTGCACCCGCAAGGAGTACGCCGGTGGGTTCCCCGCCGCTGCGCAGCAACCCCTCCGCAGTAAGGGTAAGGGCTTGGCTTCCCCCTGGTGAAACTTCTGATATGGCTGGTTGTTTCATCAGGAGTGAGCGAGGAAGCCAACGCAGTTTCACCGATGAAATGGGATTGGAATTACCCTTCCCGGAACGAGAATCCCAAGCCGAAAATATTTTGGCGATGGTTTATAGTCAATCAAGCTTTCGCAAAACCGGAGGTCATCTGGATGTGCATGCGCGCCGCATTACCGAATCGCATCGGTGGCGCCCAGTCGATTTGCACCTATCCACGGTTATCTTTTCTGCTCAGATTGTTGCGCAGCCTCAGCGTAACAACTTTATTTCAACCACCCTTTGCGGTGGAACATCCAGAACGGCAGAGCAACAGATAAAGCCATCAGCGACAAGGCGTAGGGATAGCCGCTTGCCCACTCCAATTCCGGTATGTGCTTGAAGTTCATCCCATAGACGGAAGCGATCAGCGTGGGCGGCAGCAACGCCACTGCAGCCACCGAGAACAGGCGCACAATCTTGTTCTGGTTGATGTTGATGAAGCCCACCGTGGTATTCATCAAAAAATTGATCTTGTCGAACAGAAACGCGGTATGCCCGTCCAGCGAATCAATGTCCTGCATGATCTGACGCGCCTCCTCCGTCTGCTCCGGCGTGAGCAACTTGCCGCGCATCAGGAACGAGATCGCGCGGCGCGTATCCATCAGGTTGCGGCGGATACGTCCGTTCAAGTGCTCCGCATGCGCGATGTTCGCCAGTACTGCCGCCGCCTGTTTATCGCTCAGCGTCTTATTGAGCACCGTGCCGCTGGTGCTACCAAGGTCGGCGTAAGCCTCCTCCAGTGCATCGGCGGAAAACTCCACGTCCGAACCGTACAGGTCGATCAACACATCATGACAATCCGCGACGATATCCGGCTGCACATGGGAGCGCAGGCGAAAGCGCTGGAACACCGGCAGGTCTTCATCATGCACGCTGAACAGCACGTTATGCGCCAGCACGAAGGCGACGATCACGCTGCGCGAGTGGCTTTCCTTGCCGAGCAAAAAATCCGAGCGTAGATGCAGTTCCCCGTTCTCCTCGTAGAATCGCGCACTCGCCTCAATATCGCGTAGATGCTCAGGTTGCGGCAGAGTGAGTGCAAAGGTTTTGGCAACCCATTCGCGCTCTTCCTTGCTGGGCGCGATGACATCCACCCAGATCGGCTTGCGACTGGCGATTTCGTCCGGCTGTATCTTGACCAGCCGGCCGCTTTCCAAAGTAAAAATGTTGAACATGCGCGCGCCCCTGTTTATTGATGGTGCGATTATGCGCCAGATGGTTGCAAAGGAAAACGCGCCAGCACCCGATATTCCTGTGGCATGGACTGCACCAGCGAAAAACCCTTTATCTGCCAGCACACTGGCGGCATGGCAGGCAACGGAGTGTCCAGCCAGTGGGCGTTGCGCAACAGTGTGACGTGCGGCTTGTAAGCACGTCTTTCAAATTTGAAACGATGCCTGATCATGCTTTGTTCCAGCACGCTGACCAGTTGTGTCAGATGTTGCGGAGCGTGGCCAGGCGCAGCATACACGATGTGGTTATGTCCCCAGTATCGTGCGTCATCGAAACACAACTCGAAGCCCTCCCCGCTCACCTCCTGCGCTGCCAAGTGCAATGCCTCAAGCCTGGGCTGCTCGATATTTCCAATAAACACCAGCGTGTTATGCAATGTCTCACCGTGCATCACGCGCCCACCGCATAATTGCTTGAGGGGTGCCTGCCACATAGCCAACCTTTCGCTTTCGGCGTCAGTCGGCCACAGCGCAAAAAACACTTTTGCAGTCTGGCTATCGGGTGTATGCCTCATAGGAAAGCATTTTATCCTGATGAGCAGCGCGCTGCATTCAGGTAAAAGTGCACCTTACTTCAATTAGCGCGGCCTTGTAAGGCTCCAAAACCGTCACGAACATGGTCAAGTGTCAGGCACAGCAAATGATGAGGCATACCAAGTCGGATAGACGAGGAATGAGCGAGCACGCAACAACGCAATTGACTGGCGCAGCAGGTTTTCGAGGTTTCCAATGACCGCAAGATTGCGCGAAATTCCCAGCAAGTACACTTCATTTTCAGACTGCGAGATCGTGTTGCGCATACACGGCAGCGAGACGGGGGACATCATCAACACGCTGCGCGAAGAACGCCGCACTGCACGTTCCGCACAGATGATTTACGAAGTGCTGGGCAATATCTGGGTGGTGTCGCGCAACCCCTATCTACAGAACGATCTGCTCGGTAATCGCAAACGGCTTAGCGCTCTGATCGACGCATTACTTCATCGTTTGAACGCGATCAATGCTCGCCGCCAGGACAACGAAGTTGCGGTGAAGACTAACATCGACGAAGACGATGTTAAGCGTAGCGGTCGAAACCACAATGAGATCGTAAAACGCTTGCTTGATCTCGCCAGATCAAAGGTGAAGTAAAATACTGACTTCCTGCCCATCCTGCCAGCAGGATTTGTCGCGCTACGACGACAACGGCTCCACGGCAGGCTACATCGTGATAGAAATGGCCAAGCATTTATTGGGCAAGGATTGGATGCCGGATTATGTCGCCAAAGCGAACAACGGTGGCATTGAGCGAGTTTTGTTGTAGGATCAAAGTTCAGGGAACGTGGATTGTGGATAAACTCAAGCGCGTCACGACTACTTTTATTACTCTTCACTGCTCAATCCTGGATTATCAACCATGCTAACCCTACCCCTCGAACCGACTGACGACCTGGCCGATCCGGCTTTCAAAAATACGGCTAGTTGCTCAAAATGGATGGGCCAGCTACAGCTAACCAATTTGCAACTGGCTCACAGCCAGTTACTGGTTCATATCAGTGAGTTCAACCGCTACCCGATGCGCGGCATGGAGAGGCTGAACACGCTGGAGTTGTTACGCGAAACGGTAGGGTATGTGCAGGATGGTTATGCCAAAAAACTGATCGCCAAACCCCTGCCGCTGAATGAAAACGAGACGGTGGTTTTCGTCGGTATTGTGCAACTCTGGCAGGCACTGGTATTGGGCTACCAACGTTGTCTGCAAGCGTATATTGCTGGTGATAAACAGCTTGCCATGCATGGCGCATTACTATGCCAGCGCTGCTTGCTATACAGCGGACTGGCAATTTTCGAGCATCTTCGTACCGGTTACGAATTTGATAGTAATCTGTGGCATCAATTGCATGAGCTATATGGATTTTCTGAAAATCAAAAACTGCATCTGACGGAAGTATCAGACCCGCTGAATGGTGGACAACCTCGCAGCAGCTGCCAGAGCACCTATGTCAAAACTCTGCTGGCCTGTTATGCACATCCTGCCGAACTGGACCGGTCACAACTGCAGCTATTGCATGGCTGGCTAGCGCAGTGGAGCACCGATGTAATCGTAGAGCACAGTTATGTCATCAGCAAAGGCGATGCCCAGCCGCTGGCGATTGACTTGGCCAGCAGAAATGGGCTGCAGCCTGTCCATCACATCACACACAGCGAGACTGTGCGCTACATCGCGATGGTTCCTTTGAGCAAGTTACTGCGTGTCAAGACGATTCTGCTACAACAAGATCAAACCCCGTACAAACTCAAACTTGGCGACAACGTCAGCAGCAGCGATTGCATCGAGTTCCTTACATTTTTGCATCAATGCTGGTGCGAGGACCGCAACAAGCGCTTTAGCGAACGGCATCAGGTCGAGCATCGGACTCAGCTTTGCCAAAAACTGGAGGGTATTTACGCGCATATGTCCAGCCAGCCGTTAAAGCTAGCCGCCAACTATGCTGTCAAAGATAGCCCGATACTCAAGAAAACCAATTACCCGGCCAAAGGTTCGCATGACTCCCCGAACATGGAGTTGGACGAAAAAGGATTCCCGCTGGAAGCCTGGCAGTTGGAAAACGAAAGTATTCTGGGTGCACGGCTTACCCGAGATGACACTTCCGGCGAACGACTGAGTTACAACCAATTGGTCGCGTTGCATCACGCCGATGCAGCAACCGCTATACTTGGTGTCACGGAATGGATAATAGGAGCCACGACATGGGTACACGTGACACGTACCGGGCACCTGAAAATTGGTGTGCGCTATCTGCCAGGTGCGACTGAAGCGATCCGGATCCGCGTTGCTGCGGCGAGCAGTACCGAAATGGATAAATATTTCCCATCATTTCTATTACAAGCGGTGCCTGCCCTCAAGACTCCTCCCAGCTTGATAATTCCACGCGGTTGCTTCCAACCGGAACGTACGGTGGATATCGTGCATCTGAGTGCCGAAAATCAAAAAGTAAAAATGGGGTTCTGCGTGGAGGCGGGGGTCGATTACGAGCGCGTTAGCTTCGCTCCGGTGTGACGCTAGAACCTAAACAATCCATTAGCCCGTCATTTCCGCCTGTGCGGGAATGACGGGCTAATGGATTGTTTTGATTAAGACATAATCAGCGGCTAGTAGCCATACCAAAGGGCTTGTTATTGCGTGCCCTTGTAAGTAACGTTTTTTTTGGCCGCAGCAACACCTCTATACATCAGCGATCAGCGTACGGCTGGGAAACACCAATAAAAAAGTGCTGCCCTTGCCCTCTTCGCTCAATATTTCAAGCTTGGCTTGATGACGCATCGCAACATGCTTGACGATCGCAAGGCCTAGACCTGTCCCACCCGTTTCGCGAGAACGGCTGCGGTCTACTCTATAAAATCGTTCGACCAAGCGCGGAATATGTTGTACGGCAATACCGATGCCGCTGTCCTGCACCGAGAAAACCGGCTGCCCATCCCGTTCGAACCAACGCAACACAATCGACCCACCCTCCGGCGTATAGCGAATTGCGTTGACGAGCAGATTATCAAACGCGCTGCGCAATTCTTCACGATTTCCCAATATTTGGGTTCTACCAGCCACGTCCATATGCAAGATATGCTTCCCACCACTGAGTAATCGTCCCGCCTGATAGACCTCATTGAGCAGATCGCCGACATCAACCATTTCCTCGTGCAACGGATTTTGATCATTTTCCAGGCGTGACAAAGCAAGCAAGTCGGAAACCAGGTTTTCCATGCGCTTGGTTTGCTCGGCCATCAGCCGTAATGCACGCCGCGCGCTGTCATGACTAAGATCAGGCATATCCTGAAGATTTTCCACAAAACCGTTCACCACGGTGAGCGGCGTGCGCAATTCGTGTGACACATTGGCAACAAAATCCCGACGCATAGCTTCGACGCGTTCGAATTGTGTAATGTCACGACTGATCAGCAATCGTTTGCCTTCTCCATACGGAATGAGTTTGATAGACAACACCATGTCGTCATGGCGTGCTGGGCGCATCATCAATGGCTTGCTAAAATTGGATTCCTGGAGATATTCGATAAACTCCGGCTGCCGCACCAGATAAGAGATGTCCTGCATGACATCTTGCTCAGTATCAAGGTCGAAGTGTTGCTGGGCGATTGGATTAAACCATTCGATACGATTTACACTGTTCAAGATCGCCACACCCTCCGGTAATGCTGCTGTAGCTTGTTCCATTTGTTGCAATTTGGTCGACAGTTTTTGCTTGGTCAGGTTATGATTTTTGACCATTTTATAAAGTTGGGAGAACACTTCTTCCCATATTCCGCCCGCCGCAGGTATGGTTTCAAGTCGTGCGTCGCTCAACCACAGCTCCAGCTTGCGATGTTGCCATGCGTGACGCGCCATCAGAACGATTAGCACCAGCAGCATGAACAACAGCGCATACGTCTCCGAAAAAATGCCCCATAGCAGCAACGCAAACAGCGCACCGAATATGATGGGAAGACTCAGGCGAAACCAGAAATCCTGCAAGCTGGCGCTCCTTATTGAACTTTACATAATTGAAGGCAACTCGTGAAACGAGTGCCATAGCATTCAAAACCCACCACATCATCATTCCTGCGAAAGCGGGGGATCCAGCCTGTCAAACAATCTCCGCGTAGCAGACAAAGCCATGTTTGAGGTATTGTCCCACAGCGTGGGAACATTCTTTGAATTGTCAGGATTTCAGCTTTTGTGAGAAAGACGGCTGCCGCATGGTCTCTATCATGAATGACGTAAAGGTCATTAGTTAATCGAAAAGCGGTAACCACTACCGTGTACGGTTTGAATCAGTCCATCCAACATGGTCGGCTCCAATGCAGCTCGCAGACGGCGAATATGCACATCCACAGTGCGTTCCTCGACAAATACCTGTGTGCCCCATACCTGGTCGAGCAATTGCGCACGACTATACACGCGCTCCGCATGAGTCATGAAAAAATGCAGCAGGCGAAACTCCGTCGGCCCCAGCTCGATGCCCGAACCTTTTGCGGTCACGCGATGCGCCGCAGGCGACAACTCCAGTCCGCCCGCCGCCACCGACTCGTCCGGCATGGCCGGGATATGGCGGCGCAACACGGCGCGTATCCGCGCCATCAGCTCGCGCGGCGAAAACGGCTTGGTGATGTAATCGTCCGCACCGGACTCCAATCCCAGTATCTTGTCACGCTCGTCGCCGCGCGCGGTCAGCATGATGATCGGTATATTTTTGGTGCGCGCATCGGCGCGAAATTGTTTCGCCAGGATCACGCCGCTGGTGTTCGGCAGCATCCAGTCCAGCAAAATCAAATCGGGTACGGCACTGCGTATCTGTTGCCATGCGCTATCCGCGTCATCGGCGCGCAACGCCTGGAATCCCGCCTGCATTACATTGAATGCCAGCAATTCCTGGATCGCCGGTTCGTCTTCCACGATCAAAATCTTAGCACTCATCATCGCTCCTTATGTACGAGGTTGCGAGGATATGAACAATTTGTGACAGGAAGATGACAATGGGCGCCTCCAAAAATTCAAATTCCGTCATTCCCGCGTAGGCGGGAATCCAGCGGTTTTATCTAACATGCCTTTTGGCATTGCCCCCGCGTTGCGGGGAAGTTTTTCTTCTGGACTGGATTCCCGCCTACGCGGGAATGACAGATTTTTAGATGTCCCCACGCGCTATGTTTTGGGATGCGCAGCATGATGGCTGCGCATCATGTTGGGCAGCAAAGAACCAGCTAACATCCCGGTCACACTCATCAGCAAGCCGACCAGTTGCGGCGGCCAATAGGTGTCCGGCTGAATGATCTCCATAGCCATCCAGGAGATCAATCCCAGCGCGATGGACAGCAGCGCACCCTGATTGTTGGCGCGCTTCCAGTACAGGCCGAATGCCAGCGGCACGAATGCTCCGACCAGCGTGATCTTATAGGCGTTCTCCACCATGTGGAAGATGCTCGATTCCGAATTCAGCGCGAACCACAACACGAAACTACCAAAGGTCAGCACGATGATGCGCATGGTGAGCAGCATCTGCTGATCGCCCATATGCTTGAACGCGATGTGCTTGAGGATATTTTCGGTGAACATCACCGAAGGCGCGAGCAAGGTGGCGGATGCCGTGCTCATGATGGCCGACAGCAAGGCGCCGAAGAACAGTACCTGCGCGATCAGCGGAGTGTGATTCATGATCAGGCTGGGCAGCACCATCTGCGAATCGCTCTCTATCAGCTCACTGAAGAACTTCGGATCGATCAGCGTCGCGGAATAGGCCAGGAACATCGGCACGAAAGCAAAAGCAAAGTACAGCACCCCGCCCAGCAC